>CAUQTR010000006.1:0-18308 GCA_963521045.1 uncultured Actinotalea sp. | reverse complement strand
CTCGCCCAGGTCGACGTCGGCGGCCAGGCCGCGGGCCGAGCGGACCCCCCGCGCCGTCAGGAGCGGATCCGCCTCGGGCCCGGCGCCGGCCGGCCGCGGCCGGTCCCGGTAGTCGGCGACCTCCCGCCCCAGCATCTTCGTCACCAGGTCGATCCGCAGGAGCTCACGCGTGAGGTACTCACCGACGAGCCGGCCGTCACGCAGAACCGTCACCCGGTCGCACAGCTCGTACACCTGGTCGAGGAAGTGGGACACGAACAGCACGGCGACCCCCCGCGCCGTGAGCTGGCGGATCACGCGGAACAGCTCGGCCACCTCGTCGAGGTCGAGGCTCGACGTCGGCTCGTCCAGGACGAGGACCTTGACGTCGGTCGAGATCGCCCGCGCGATCGCGACGAGCTGCTGGACCGCCACCGGGTGCGTGGCGAGCGTCGACGCGGGGTCCACGTGGAGCCCGAGGTCGTCCAGGACGGCGGCGGCCTGCCGGCGCATCGCGCGGTGGTCGACGAAGCCGAACTGGCGGGGCTCGCGGCCGAGGAGCACGTTCTCCGCGACCGAGACGTTCGGCAGCAGCTCGATCTCCTGGTAGACCGTGCTCACGCCGGCGCGCTGGGCGTCGTGCGGCGTCGCGAACCGCACGACCTCGCCCTCGAGCCGCAGCGTCCCGGCGTCCAGCGGCAGCGCGCCCGTGATCGCCTTGATCAGGGTGGACTTGCCGGCGCCGTTCTCCCCCATGAGGGAGTGCACCTCGCCCGGGAACATGCGGAACGAGACGTCGTCGAGCGCCGCGTCGGCACCGAACCGCACCGTCGCGCCGGTCAGCTCGAGCAACGGCCGCGCCCCGTCCACCGGCCCATTATCGGGGTCGGTGCGGGGCGCGGCCGCCATGGTCGGGATCGTCGCTACCGTTGCCGCTCGGAACGCGCGACGATCGCGCGCTGGACGACGATGAACAGCAGCAGCAGGCCACCGATGATGATCTGCATCCACGACTGCTCGGCACCCATGAACGAGATGATGGTCTTGATCGTGCCGAAGACGAGGACGCCGACCAGCGACCCGAGGACGTAGCCCCGGCCGCCGGTGAGCAGCGTGCCGCCGATGACGACGGCGGCGATCGCGTCCAGCTCCGTGCCGATGCCGTTGCGGGGGTACCCGGCGCCCGAGTAGGCGGTGAGCAGCAGACCCGCGAGCCCGCCGCAGAACCCGCTGATGACGTAGGCCGTCACCTTCGTCCGGGCCACGCTGAGTCCCATGAGCCGGGCGGAGTGCTCGCTGCCGCCGATGGCGTAGACCGTGCGCCCGAAGCGGGTCAGGTGCAGGACGACCGCCGCGACCGCCACGGTCAGGAGCGCGATGAGCCCGGTCGGCGTGATGTAGAACATGTCGAGCCGGAAGCGCGTCTGCTGCAGCCACAGGACCGCCGGGTCCTCGACCCTGATCGACTGCAGGCTCACGACGAAGGCCAGGCCGCGCGCGAGGAACAGCCCGCCGAGCGAGGCGATGAACGGCTGCACGTGGAAGTACTGCACGAGCACCCCGATGAGCAGGCCGATCGCGGCACCCGCCAGGAGCATCGCGGCGACCGCGAGCACGGTCGGCGTGCCCTGGGCGAGCAGCTGCGCCCCGAGGATGCCCGTGAACGCCATGACGGAGCCGACCGACAGGTCGATGCCCGCCGTGAGGATCACGAAGGTCATGCCCACGGCCAGCACCAGCAGGTACGCGTTGTCGAGCAGGAGCGCCGACAGGTTCCCGGGGGCCACGAAGTTCCCCGGGAGGAACGCCTCCGCGCCGACGAAGAGGAGCAGCAGGATGAGCACCGCGGCGTACGTGGGGGTCGTGGCGGCGTGCCGCGTGATGAATCCCTCGTAGCGTGCGCCGGGCGATCGCGTCGCCCGCCTGTCGTCCGTCGTCGTCGCGCTCACCGCGCCACCTCCACCTTCTCGGTCGTGTCGGCCGGGACGTCGTCACGGCGCCGCGACGCCGTGAGCGACCTGAGCGCGCCCCGCACCCTCGGCGACTGGATGACGACGACGGCCACCACGACGACGGCGAAGAACACCGGGCTCTCCGCCGACGGCACGCCGAGGAAGAGGATCGTCGAGTCGAGCGTCTGGATGATGAGGACCCCGATCACCGTGCCGGCGATCGAGAACTTGCCGCCGTTGAGCGAGGTCCCGCCCAGCACCACGGCGAGGATCGCGTACAGCTCGATGAACAGGCCGGCCGCGTTGGCGTCCGCCGCCTTGATGTTGGACGCGTAGATCACCCCGGCGACGCCCGCGAGCGAGCCGCTGAGGATGTACGCGCCCCAGACGATGCCGCGCTGGCGGACCCCCGCGAGGCGGCTGGCCTCGGGGTTGACGCCGACGGCCTCCGTCAGGACGCCCAGCGCGGTCCGGCGCTCGATGACGGCGATCACGGCGACCGCCGCGACCGAGATGAAGAAGGCGAAGGGGAGCACCGTGAGGTAGCCGCTCGCGATGTACGCGAAGGGCGCCGAGTTCACCGTCGTGATGAAGCCCCCGGTGATGAGGAGCGCGACCCCGCGCCCCGCGAGCATGAGCACGAGCGTCGCGATGATCGGCTGGATGCCGAGGACCGAGACGAGGAACCCGTTCCAGACCCCGAGCACGAGGGCGACCGCCACCGCCACGAGCACGGCCACGAGCACGGTGCCGAGGTTCTCGGGATCGCCCGAGCCGTCGATGATCGTCAGCGCGACCGCGCCCGAGACGGCCATGATCGCGCCGACGGACAGGTCGATGCCACGCGTCGCGATGACGATCGTCATGCCGAGGGCGACGAGCATGAGCGGCGCGCTGTTGCGCAGGATGTCGACGATCGCCCCGAAGAGCTCGCCGTCCCGCACCGTGATCCGCAGGAACTGCGGCCGCGCGACCGAGTTGATGACGACGAGCGCGGCCAGCGCCGCGGCGGGCCAGAAGAGCCGGTGCCTGAGGATCCCTGTCACGCCGCACTTCCCTTGCCCGCGTTCGCGAGGTAGTCGATGAGACCGTCGAGGTCGACGCTCCCGGAGTCCAGCTCGCCGATCTTCCTCCTGTCCCGCAGGACGGCGATCCGCTGCGCGAGCCGGAGCACCTCCTCGAGCTCGGAGGAGATGAAGATGACCGACAGGCCCTGCGCCGAGAGCTCCGAGACCTTGTGCTGGATGTCGGCCTTCGCCCCGACGTCGATCCCGCGGGTGGGCTCGTCGAGGACCAGCAGCTCGGGCGCGGTCGCGAGCCACCGCGCGAGCAGGACCTTCTGCTGGTTGCCCCCGGAGAGGTTGCCCACGACGGCGTCCGGGTTCGCGGGGCGCACCCCGAGCGCCGCGATGTACTCGGCGACGACGGCGTCCTGCTCGCTCTTGCGGATCTTGCGGGCCCAGCCGCGCCGCGCCTGGATGCCGAGCACGATGTTCTCGGCGACCGTGAGGTCGGCGACGATGCCCTCGCCGCGACGGTCCTCCGAGGAGAACGCGATCCGGCGGTCGATCGCGTGCCGCGGCGACGTCATCCGGGCGGGTTCACCACGCACGCTGACCCGACCGACGTCGGCACGGTCCGCCCCGTAGAGCAGCCGCACCAGCTCGGTCCGGCCGGAGCCCAGGAGACCGGCGAGGCCGACCACCTCGCCGGGGTACACGTCGAGGTCGGCCGGCTCGAGGACGCCGTGCCGGCCGACGCCCTCGGCCCGGAGCAGCGGCTCGCCGGACCGGTCGACGACCCGGTGCGCGGTGCGCGAGAGCGACTCGAGGTCGTCGAGCTCGCGCCCGATCATCTTCGAGACGAGGGCGTCGCGAGGCAGGTCGACGACGGCGTACTCGCCGACGAGCGCGCCGTTGCGCAGCACCGTGATCCGGTCCGAGATCTCGTAGACCTGGTCGAGGAAGTGCGACACGAAGAGGATGGCGACGCCGGAGTCCCGGAGCTCGCGGATGACGCCGAACAGCTGCTCGACCTCGTCCCGGTCCAGGCTGGAGGTCGGCTCGTCGAGGATCAGCACCTTGGCGTCGAGGACCATCGCGCGGCTGATGGCGACGAGCTGCTGGATCGCGATGGAGTGCTTCGACAGGGGCGAGCGCGTGTCGATCGCGAGGTCGAGCGCCTGCACGTGGCGCGCGGCCTCGGCGTGCGTGGCGCGCCAGTCGATGACCCCTGCGCGCCGAGGCTCGTGCCCGAGCATGATGTTCTCGCCCACGGAGAGGTTCGGGCAGAGGTTGACCTCCTGGTAGACGGTCGAGATGCCCGCCGCCTGGGCGTCCGCCGTGGAGCCGAAGGTCCGCTCCGTGCCGGCGACGGCGATGGTGCCGCCGTCGACGGGGTACACCCCGGTGAGCGCCTTGATGAGCGTGGACTTGCCCGCACCGTTCTCCCCCATGAGCGAGTGCACCTCGCCCGGACGCAGCCGGAGGTCGACGTGGTCGAGCGCGAGCACACCCGGGAACCGGATGGTGATCCCGCGCATCTCGACGACGGGTGGGGCTTCGGTGTCCGCAGGCATGGGTCTCGGCTGCTCTCTCGTCGGCGCCCGGGGCGGGACGACGTCGGTGGACCGGCGGACCGGCCGGCCGACGTCGTCCCGTCGGGCTCGCAGGGGTCGGGGACTCAGTACTTGCGGTCCGGGAGGGCGGCCTTGGCCGCCTCCTGGTCGAACGCCTCGTCCTCGACGATCGTGCGCTTGTCGACCGTCTCGCCGGCGACGACCGCCTTGACGAGCTCCGCCGCCTTCTCGCCGAGGAGCGGGTTGCACTCGACGATGTAGTTGATCTTGCCGTCGGCCAGGGCCTGCATGCCGTCGTGGACCGCGTCGATCGAGATGATCTTGATGTCCTCGCCCGGGACGGCGCCCGCGGCCTCGATGGCGTCGATCGCGCCCAGGGCCATGTCGTCGTTGTGCGCGTAGACGAGGTCGATGCCGTCCGCGCCGTACTTGGAGAGGAAGCCCTCCATGACCGACTTGCCGCCGTCGCGCGTGAAGTCGCCCGTCTGCGAGTCGATCTTCTCGATCGGGGTCCCCTCGATCGCCGAGTCGAAGCCCTCGGCGCGGTCGTTCGCGGGCGCGGAGCCGGTCGTGCCCTCGAGGACCACCATCGTCGTGTCCTCGGTGAAGTTCTCGGCGGCCCACTGGCCCGCGGTCTCGCCCTCCTTCTTGAAGTCCAGGCCGACCCAGGTCTCGTAGAGGTCGTCGGCGGCCGTGATGGTGCGGTCCTCGAGGATCACGGGGATCTCGGCGTCCTTGGCCTCCTGGAGCACGTCCTCCCAGCCGTCCTCCACGATCGGCGCGATGACGATCGCGTCGACGCCCTGGTTGATGAACGAGCGCACGGCCTGGATCTGCGCCGCCGGGTCGTTGTCCGCGGCGTTGAAGACGAGCTCGAAGCCGTTCTCCTCGGAGAACGCCTCCTTCATCGACTCCGTGTTGGCGCTGCGCCAGCCGCTCTCCGACCCGGTCTGGGCGAAGCCGACGGTGATGAGCTCGTCCCCGCCGCCACCACCGCCCGCCGGTGCGGCGCCGTCGCCCCCGTCACCCTCGGTGCCCGTCGAGCACCCCGTCACGGCGAGGGCCATCATGCCCACCACCGCGAACCCCGTCAGCATTCGCTTGCGCATCTCCCAGACCTCCTCGTCGAGGCCGGCTGCACTGCCGACCCGTGGATGCTGTGCTGCCCGGCCGAGCCGGGCATGTGAGCGATGTTAGCGCTCACGAGACACACCACGACAAGGTGGTGCAGGTCACAGTCGCGTAACGCCCACCGCGCCCACCAGGCCAAAGACCGTCACGCGAGCTCCGCCAGAGGACGGCCACTCGTCACATCCGGACCGGCTGGTGGTGCGCCACGGACGCGCGGGTGCCGCGCCGCGGACCTCGGACCCACGCGCCGGCGTCCGGCAGGGACGACGAAGGCCCGGTCCGCCGAGGCGGACCGGGCCCTGTCGCGACCGGCGGAGCCGGCGCTCGCGGATCAGCGAGAGGCGCCCGCGCGGCGCTTGTTGTAGACGTCGAACGCGACGGCCAGCAGGAGCACGAGGCCCTTGACGACCTGCTGCACCGACTGGTCGATACCCATGAGCTGCATGCCGTTCGACATGACACCCATGATCAGACCACCGACCATCGCGCCGGTGACCTTGCCGACACCGCCGGTGACGGCCGCGCCGCCGATGAAGCAGGCGGCGATGGCATCGAGCTCGAACATGTTGCCCGCGGCCGGCTGAGCGCCGTTGGAGCGCGAGGAGTAGACCGCGCCCGCGACACCCGCCAGGAAGCCGATGTTGACGAAGATGAAGAAGTTGACCCACTTCACCTTGACGCCGGAGAGCTGGGCCGCCGAGAGGTTGCCGCCGATGGCGTAGACGTGACGGCCGAAGACCGTCCGGTTCGTCACCAGGCCGTACACGATGATGAGGACGGCCAGGATGATGAGGACGTTCGGCAGACCGCGGCTCGTGGCGAGCTGCCACGCGAACCACATGACGACGGCCGCGATGATGACGATCTTCGTGACGAACAGCGGGAACGCCTCGACGACCTGCTGGTAGCGGACGCGGGCCTGACGGCTGCGCCACTGGGAGAACGCGTAGCCGGCGATGGCGATGCCGAACACCACGAGCGTGAACGCGTCGTAGCCTGCGCCCCCGATGAGCCCGTTCTGGAAGCCGGAGGCGATGCGCCCGTACTCCTGCGGGAACGGCGACAGCGAGATGTTGTTGAGCACGAGCAGCGTCGCCCCGCGGAACAGGAGCATGCCCGCCAGCGTCACGATGAAGGCCGGGATCCCGACGAACGCGACCCAGAAGCCCTGCCAGACGCCGACCAGGAGGCCGACCACCAGCGCGGCGACCACGCCGACCCACCAGGGCAGGCCGTTCTTGATGACCAGCGTCGCCGCGACCGCGCCGGTGAAGGCGACGACCGAGCCGACGGACAGGTCGATGTGCCCGGCGATGATCACGATGACCATGCCGATGGCGAGGATGAGGATGTACGAGTACTGCAGGACGATGTTCGAGATGTTGCCCGGCGACAGCAGCAGCCCACCCTGGTACCAGGGGTTGCGGGCGTCGGCCGTCAGGACCGCGAACAGCGCGATGATGGCCACGAAGGCGATGTAGATACCGCTCTGCCGCATGTTCCGGGTCATGAGCTCCCGGATGCTCGCGATGCCTGTCATTGCACTGTGTCCTGTTCTCTTTCCTGGGTCATGAGCTGCATGAGGCGCTCCTGGCTGGCCTCGGCGACCGGGACCTCACCCGTGATGCGCCCGAAGGCGAGGGTGAAGATGCGGTCGCAGATGCCGAGCAGCTCCGGCAGCTCGGACGAGATGACGACGACCGCCTTGCCGGCGGCCACCATGCGGTTGATGATCGTGTAGATCTCGTACTTCGCACCGACGTCGATCCCCCGGGTCGGCTCGTCCAGGATGAGGACGTCCGCGTCGGTGTAGATCCACTTGCTCAGCACGACCTTCTGCTGGTTGCCGCCGGAGAGCTTCCCGACGACGGCGAGGACGCTCGGCGTCTTGATGTTCATGCTCGCCCGGTACTCCTCGGCGACCTTGAGCTCCTCGTTGCCGTTGACCCACCCGCGGGTCGACAGCTTCGGCAGGCCCGCCGCCGAGATGTTGCGCTTGATGTCCTCGATGAGGTTGAGGCCGTACTTCTTGCGGTCCTCGGTCGCGTAGGCGATGCCGTGCCCGATCGCCTCGCTCACGTTCCGGACCTTGATCTCCTCGCCGCGCTTGTAGATCCGACCCGAGATGTCCCGGCCGTAGCTGCGGCCGAAGACGCTCATCGCGAGCTCGGTGCGCCCGGCGCCCATGAGGCCGGCGATGCCGATGACCTCACCCGCCCGGACGTCGAAGGATGCGTTGTCGACGACGACCCGGCCCATCTGGGTGGGGTGGGAGACCGACCAGTTCTCGACCCGCAGCACCTCCTCGCCGATGTCCGGCACGCGCTCGGGGTAGCGGTGCTCGAGGTCACGGCCGACCATGCCCTTGATGATCCGGTCCTGCGTCGACGTCGGGTCGCTCATGTCGAGCGTCTCGATCGTGCGGCCGTCGCGGATGATCGTGGTGCGGTCGGCGATCTCGGCGATCTCGTTGAGCTTGTGGGAGATCATGATCGACGTGATGCCCTGGCCCTTGAGGTGGCGCAGCAGGTCCAGCAGGTGCTGGGAGTCCGTGTCGTTGAGGGCGGCGGTGGGCTCGTCGAGGATGAGGAGCTTGACCTCCTTCGAGAGCGCCTTGGCGATCTCGATGAGCTGCTGCTTGCCGACGCCGAGCGTGCCGACGGGGGTGGTCGGGTTCTCGTCCAGGCCGACCCGGGCCAGCAGCTTCGCGGCCTCGGAGTTGGTGTGGTTCCAGTCGATGAGACCGCCGCGGCCGCGCTGCTCGTTGCCGAGGTAGATGTTCTCGGCGACGGACAGGTACGGCACCAGCGCGAGCTCCTGGTGGATGATGACGATGCCGACGTGCTCGCTGTCGTTGATGGAGTGGAACTCCGCCAGGTTGCCGTCGAAGCCGATCTGCCCCTCGTACGTGCCGTGGGGGTAGACGCCCGACAGGACCTTCATCAGGGTCGACTTGCCGGCGCCGTTCTCACCGCAGATCGCGTGGATCTCGCCCCGCTCGACGCTCAGGTTCACGTCC
Source organism: uncultured Actinotalea sp. (assembly GCA_963521045.1). Lineage (GTDB taxonomy): Bacteria > Actinomycetota > Actinomycetes > Actinomycetales > Cellulomonadaceae > Actinotalea. Next base: position 9,649 of record CAUQTR010000006.1, on the reverse strand, counting down.
TGCAACGCCTTGACCCCGGGGAAGGTCTTGGTGATGTTGCGCATCTCCAAGATGGTGCTCATGCGGCCTCTACCTCGCTCTTGTCGTGGCCACGGATGGTCTCGTGCCGGTGCCGGCCCGGCGGGGACTCGCCCCGCCGGGCCGGCATCGTGCGTGGAGGATCAGCCCTCGGCCTGGCCGGAAGCGACCTCTTCAGCGGTCCAGTAGCCCGAGTCGACGAGCAGGGACGTGATGTTGTCGGCGTAGACGATGTCCGACTCGAGCAGGTACGACGGGACGACCTTGACGCCGTTGTCGTACGTCTCGGTGTCGTTCGCCTCCGGCTCTGCACCCTCGAGGTACGCCGTGGCGGCCACGACGGCCTGGTCGGCGAGCTTGCGGGTGTCCTTGAAGATCGTCGCGAACTGCACGCCGTCGGCGATCAGCTTGACGGAGGCGATCTCGGCGTCCTGACCGGTGACCGGCGGCATCGGCTTGGCGGCGTCGCCCACGGCGTAGCCGGCGTTCTGGAGCGCCGTGATGATGCCGCGGGACAGGCCGTCGTAGGGCGACAGGACGCCCTGGACGACGCTGCCGTCGCTGTACGCGGAGGTCAGGAGGTCCTCCATGCGCTTCTGCGCGGTCTCCTGCTGCCAACGCAGCGTGGCGACCTGCTCGATGTCCGTCTGGCCGGACTTGATGACGATCGTGCCCTCGTCCATGTACGGCTGGAGGGTGTCGATCGCGCCCGCGTAGAAGAAGTGGGCGTTGTTGTCGTCCAGCGAGCCGGCGAAGAGCTCGACGTTGAACGGGCCGGTGGCCTCGCCCTCCGAGCCGTCCGCGGTGAGCAGGCCGAGGCCCACGAGCAGCGAGGTGGCCTGCTGCACGCCGACCTCGTAGTTGTCGAACGTCACGTAGAAGTCGACGTTCTCGCTGTCACGGATGAGGCGGTCGTAGGCGATGACCGGGATGCCGGCGTCCGCGGCGGCCTGGAGCTGACCGGCCAGCGCGGTGCCGTCGATCGCCGCGATGATGAGCGCCTCGGCGCCCTTGGTGATCATCTGGTCGATCTGCTGCGACTGGGTCGGGATGTCGTCGCCCGCGAACTGCAGGTCGACCTCGAACCCGGCCTCCTCGAGGCCCGACTGCACGGCGTCGCCGTCGGCGATCCACCGCTCGGACGTCTGCGTCGGCATCGAGACGCCGATGAGGCCGGTGCCGGCCTCCTCGCCCGCGCCGGTGTCCTCACCGGTGTCGGTGTCGGTGTCGGTGCCCGCGCCCCCGCCGCCACAGGCAGCGAGCGTCAGTGCGAGCGTCGTGCCCACCGCGAGCGCGGCGAACTTTCTGGTGCTCATTTCTCCTCCTCGAGAACGTACGTCGTGCATCTGGGCGACCGGGGACTTCCAGGTCGGCCCGGGGGCCACCCCGACCGCCCGGAGGGGTCGGGAAGGGTGAGTGTGGTGCTGGTGTGGTGCTACTCCACCTGGACGACCTCGGCGCCGGCGCGGCGGAGCCGCGCGAGCTCGTGGGCCGGGGCCGAGGGGCCCGTCACCACGCTGTGGACGTCCTCCAGCCGCGCGATGCGGCCGAGGTGGACCTGTCCGAGCTTGGAGCCGTCGGCGACGACGACGGCCCGCTCGGCGGAGGCGATCATGCGCTGCTTGACCTCGGCCTCGGGCAGGTTCAGGTTCGTGATGCCGTGGTCGGCGTCGATCCCGTTGCAGCCGATGAAGCCGAGGTCCGCGTGCAGGCGGTCGAAGAGGACCGTCGCCATGGGGTTGACCAAGGAGTGCTGGAGGTGGCGGAGGGTCCCGCCCGTCACGACCACGCTGAGCCGGCCGATGGCCGCCTCGAGCTCGAGCGCGATGTTGAGGCCGTTGGTGATGACGACGACCTGCTCGAGGTCGGTGCGGGCGACGAGCGCCTTGGCGATCGCGCTCGTCGTCGTGCCGACGTCCAGGAGAACGCTCATGCCGGACGAGACCATCGCGGCGGCGTGCTCGCCGATCCGCTGCTTCTCGCGCTGGAACTCGACGGCCGACTCCTCGAACGTCGGCTCGAGGCGGTGCGCGGCGGGCGCGATCGCGCCGCCGCGCACACGGCGGACACCGTGGCTGCCCTGCAGGGCGGCGAGGTCGGCCCGGACCGTCACGTCCGAGATGCCGAAGGCGCCGGCGAGGTCGGCGACGCGCACGAAGCGCCGTTCGCCGATCATCTGGAACATGCGCTCGCGACGTACCGCCGCGGGCAGCTGTTCCACCTCTTCCTTGAGCACCCGCCAACTGTCGGGCTCGGCGCACGTTTGAGTCAACTTCGTGAAGGCAACTTTTGATTGCGAAACAGTAACGGGGTCCGGGGCCGCGTCGACCGTAGGCCCAACGTCCCGTCCCGGTGGCCAATTTGAGGCTCTCACCTGGGCAAAGGCCGACGTGATCGACACCTCGCGGCGCCTCGGGCTCGGGCGGCCAGCGGGTGGAAAGCGAAAGACGACGAAAGACTTGTCGCCCGAATGGCCGCACCCGGGGGCGTCCTTGCCGACCGGTACCGGCGCGATCGGGGCGCGTCCGGGGCCTTGCTCCTTGCGTGCCGACGCCCAGGTGCTGCGCTCGACAGGATTGATGTTAACGCTCACATGCGCCGAGGTCAACCCCCTGCGCACCGGAACGGCCCGGCAGGTGATCCACCTGCCGGGCCGCCCAGGGCTGCGTCGGACGATCAGCGGCTGATCGAGGACGCGTCGTGCGTGCGACGGACCGTCAGAGCCCGTCGGCCGCGGAACTCAGCCCTCGGCCTGGCCGGCCGCGACCTCTTCGGCGGTCCAGTAGCCCGAGTCGATCAGGAGCGACTGGATGTTCTCGGCGTAGACGATGTCCGACTCGAGCAGGTAGGACGGGACGACCTTGACGCCGTTGTCGTACGTCTCGGTGTCGTTCGCCTCCGGCTCCTCGCCCGCCAGGAAGTCCTGCGAGGCCACGACGGCCTGCTCGGCGAGCTTGCGGGTGTCCTTGAAGATCGTCGAGAACTGGACGCCGTCCTGGATGAACTTCACCGACGCGATCTCCGCGTCCTGACCGGTGATGGGCGGCATCTCCGCGTACCCGGCGTTCTGGAGGGCGGTGATGATGCCGCGCGCCAGGGAGTCGTTCGGCGACAGGACGCCGTCGACCTTCGTGCCGTCGCTGTACGTGGAGGTCAGGAGGTCCTCCATGCGCTTCTGCGCCGTCTCGCCCTGCCACCGCAGCGTGGCGACCTGCTCGATGTCCGTCTGACCGGACTTGACGACGATCGTGCCCGCCTCGATGTAGGGCTCGAGGGTCGTCATGGCGCCGTCGAAGAAGAAGTGCGCGTTGTTGTCGTCGAGCGAGCCGGCGAAGACCTCGATGTTGAACGGCCCCGCGGGCGCGTCCGCGACCTCGTTGCCCTCCTGGTCCATGAGGCCGAGGCCCACGAGGAGCGCCTCCGCCTGCTGCACGCCGACGTTGTAGTTGTCGAACGTCACGTAGAAGTCGACGTTCTCGCTGTCGCGGATGAGCCGGTCGTAGGCGATGACCGGGATGTCGGCCGCCGCCGCCGCCTCGAGCTGGCCGGCGAGCGCCGTGCCGTCGATCGCCGCGATGATCAGGAGCTTGGCGCCCTTGGTGATCATCTGGTCGATCTGCTGCGACTGGGTCGGGATGTCGTCGCCCGCGAACTGCAGGTCGACCTCGTACCCGGCCTCCTCGAGGCCCGCCTTCACGGCGTCGCCGTCGGCGATCCAGCGCTCGGAGACCTGGGTCGGCATCGAGACACCGATCAGCCCGCCCTCGGTCTCCTCGGCGGCCGCGTCGCCGCCGTCGGTGGGCTCCTCCTCGGTGGTGCCGGCGCCGCCGCCACCACATGCGGCCAGCGTCAGGGCCAGCGTCATGCCCGTCGCGATCGCTGCGAACTTCCTGGTGCTCATGCGTCTCCTCCTCGAGACCTACGTCAGAGCGGGTGGGTGGGAGGCCCACCCGCGCGCCCGGACCCATGGCCCGGGCACCGTCTGCTGCACCGGTGGAGGGACGGTGGGCTGCTTCGCCCCCGGCTGCGCCGGCCCGTCCACGCCTCCCGGCGCACGCCCTCACTGTCGGGTAGGCGTCGACCTTGGGTCAACTTCCTGAACACAACCTGCGATTGCGAAACGGTAACGGGTTGTCCGCCCATCCGGGACGGCGACTTGTCACGACGCGAGCGGCGCTGACCTGCAATGACGCACCGGGACAAGGTTCATCCCCTGAAGGTTGCCCTCCGTTTGCGAAGGTAGACGCTGCAGACCGCAAGCGGGAGTCGAAACCAAACGCAGAACTCCAAAGAAAACCCGGTCTCGATGCGGTGACGGGAGCGCTCCCACCGCCGGACACCGTGATGCGACCGTGAGGCCGCGGGGTCGCCCGGACGGCCGAACGCCCGCAGGCGGGCACCGCGTGCCGCGGTCCCCGCCTCCGGGCGTGGTCGTGCCGTGGGCTCAGAAGCCCTGCGCCAGGCGGTGGTACGCCTGGTTCCAGCGGATCTCCTGCATGAACGCGCGCGGCGTCGTCGCCTCGTCGATGACCAGCAGCTCGGTCCGCGCGATGTCGGCGAAGTCCACCCACGCGTCCATGCCCACCTGCGTGGTGAGGACCGTGTGGTGGGCCGCCCCGGCCATGAGCCACGCCTCGGCGGAGGTCGCGAAGTCGGGCTTCGGCTTCCAGACCGCGCGGGCGACCGGCAGGTGCGGCAGGTCCGCGTCGGGCGGCACGACGTCGACCGCGTTGGCGGTCAGGCGGAAGCGGTCCCGCATGTCCGACAGCGCGACGACGACGCCGGGGCCGGGGTCCGTGTCGAACACCAGGCGGACGGGGTCCTCCTTGCCGCCGATGCCCAGCGGGTGGATCTCCAGCGACGGCTTCGCCGTCGTGAGCGACGGGCAGATCTCGAGCATGTGCGCGCCGAGGATCTTCTCGTCGCCCGGGACGAGGTTGTAGGTGTAGTCCTCCATGAGGGAGGCACCGCCGGGAAGGCCCTGACCCATGACCTTCGCGGCCCGCACGAGGATCGCCGTCTTCCAGTCGCCCTCGGCGCCGAAGCCGAACCCGCGGGCCATGAGCCGCTGGACGGCGAGGCCTGGCAGCTGACGCAGCGCGCCGAGGTCCTCGAACGTCGTGGTGAACGCCGTCGCGCCGATCTCGCCGAGCAGCGTGAGCAGCGCGAGCTCCTGGGTGGCGCCGTAGCGCAGCGAGTCGTGCCGCTCGCCGCCGGCCCGCAGCTCGGCGGCGACGTCGTAGGTGTCCTCGTACTCGGCCACCAGCGCGTCCACGTCCGCGGACGGCACCGCGTCGACGGCCGCGACGAGGTCGTTGACGCCCCACGTGTTCACCGAGACCCCGAAGCGCAGCTCGGCCTCGGTCTTGTCGCCCTCCGTCACGGCGACGTTGCGCATGTTGTCGCCGAAGCGCGCGAGGCGGAGCTCGCGCGTCGCGGCCCACGCCGCGGCGGCGCGCACCCAGGTGCCGACCTTCGCCTGCACGGCCGGGTTCGACACGTGGCCGACCACGGTCTTGCGCGCGACGCCGAGCCGCGTCTGGATGTAGCCGAACTCCCGGTCGCCGTGCGCGGCCTGGTTGAGGTTCATGAAGTCGAAGTCGATGGTCGACCACGGCAGCTCGACGTTGGCCTGCGTGTGCAGGTGCAGCAGGGGGGTGCGCAGCGCGTCGAGGCCGACGATCCACATCTTCGCCGGGGAGAAGGTGTGCATCCACGCGACGACGCCGATGCACTGCTCGGCCGCGTTCGCCTCGAGCGCCATCCGGTGGATGGCCTCACGGTCCTTGAGGACCGGCTTCCACACCACCCGCACGGGGACGGCGTCGGCGGCCTCGAGCTCGCGCGCGATCGCCTGGGACTGCTCGGCGACCTGGCGCAGGGTCTCCTCGCCGTACAGGTCCTGGCTCCCGGTGAGGAACCAGACCTCGCGGTCGGCGTAGGGCTTGGTCATCGGTGCTCCTTCTCGTGGGCGCCGGCTCCCGCCCGCGCAGCTCGGTACGTGCGGGCGTCAGCGCCCGTAGACGTTCTGGTAGCGGTCGTACAGGCGGTCGACGTCGTCCTGCGGGATCGGCAGCGGCTCGCCCAGCTGGCGCGAGATGTGCACCGTGCGTGCGACCTCCTCGCACATCACCGCGGCCTTGACCGCCGCCTTGGCGTCCCGGCCGATGGTGAACGGGCCGTGGTTGCGCATGAGGACCGCCGGGCTGCGGCCGTCGCGCAGCGTCTCGACGATGCCGCGGCCGATGGAGTCGTCGCCGATGAGGGCGAACGGGCCGACCGGGATCGGGCCGCCGAACTCGTCCGCCATCATCGTCAGCACGCAGGGCACCGGCTCGCCACGCGCCGCCCACGCCGTCGCGTACGTCGAGTGCGTGTGCACGACGCCGCCCACCTCGGGCATGTGGCGGTAGACGTAGGCGTGCGCCGCGGTGTCCGACGAGGGCGACCGGTCGCCGTCGACGAGCTCGCCGTCGAGGTCGCACACGACCATGGACTCGGCGCTGAGCCGGTCGTAGGTCACGCCGCTCGGCTTGATGACGAGGAGGTCGCCGTCACCCGGCCCGGCCTCAGGGTCCACCACGACCCGCTGGGAGACGTTGCCCGCGGTCCACACGACGAGCTCCCAGCGGGGCAGCTCGGCGTGCAGCGCCGAGACGACCTCGCGGGTCCGCGCGACGGCCTCGCGCACGTGGTCCGGGTAGGCGTCGAGGCCGGTCATCGGGTGCTGCCTGTCATGGTCCGTCTCCTGGCTCGTGTGGTCGTCGTCGCCCGAGGGCGTCAGTCCTGCTCGTGCTGGGCCGTCGCGGCGACGGCGGCGCGCTCGATCGCGAGGCCCGCGACGTAGCGCTCGAGGAAGGTCGCGTAGCCCGCGACGTCCGCCGGGTCCGGGTCGACGACGTCGACCGCGGCACCCGCGAAGATGCGCGCGTCGAGGTAGGCGCCCAGGTCGGGGACGTCGGTGCGCGGGCCCGACGTGCTCGCACGCGTCGCGCCGAGGTAGGACGCGAGCACCGCCATGCCCCACGGCCCGCCCTCGCTCGCCGTGCGCGCGACGGCGACGGGCGCGCCCACCGCGGCGGCGAGGAGCCGCTGGGCGACGCCTGCGGTGCGGAACATGCCACCGTGCGCGAAGAGCGTGTCGATGCCGACACCCTCCTCGGCGAGGACGCGCATGCCGAGGCTCAGGGTGCCGAAGGCGCCGTAGACCTGCGTCCGGACGAAGTTCGCCAGCGTGAGGCTGCTGCCGGGCGTGCGGACGACGAGGGGCCGCCCTTCGGCCAGACCCGTGATCGGCTCGCCGGACAGGTAGTTGTACGCGAGCAGCCCGCCGCCGTCCGCGTCGCCGGCCAGCGCCTCGCCCAGGAGCGCGCCGAAGACGGCGTCGGGCTCGGACGGGTGCCCCAGCACCGCGGCGAACCGGCCGAAGACCTCGGCCCACGCTCCGAGCTCGCTCGCGCCGTTGTTGCAGTGCACCATCGCCACGAGGTCACCGGCCGGTGTCGTGACGACGTCGAGCTCCGGGTGGACGCGCGTGAGGGGCTCCTCGAGCACGACCATCGCGAAGATGCTCGTGCCGACGCTGACGTTGCCGGTGCGGGGGGCGACGGCGTTCGTCGCGACCATCCCCGTGCCCGCGTCGCCCTCGGGCGGGCAGAGCGGGATCCCCGGGCGCAGCGTCCCGGTGGGGTCGAGCAGGGCGGCTCCCTCGGGGGTCAGCTCGCCCGCGGCCTCGCCGGCGACGAGGACCTCGGGCAGCAGCCGGGAGAGCGGCGGCAGACCGCGCCGCGCGGCGCCGCTGCGGACCAGGAGCTCGTCCGCCTGCGCGAGCATGGTTGCGTCGTAGCCGCGGGTCGCCGGGTCGACGGGGAACATGCCGGACGCGTCGCCGACGCCCAGCACGTGGCGTCCGGTGAGCCGCCGGTGGACGTAGCCGGCCAGGGTGGTGAGCGAGCGGATCGCGGGCACGTGCGGCTCGTCGTCGAGGACCGCCTGGTAGAGGTGCGCGACCGACCAGCGCAGGGGGATGTTGTGCCCGAGGAGCGCGGAGAGCTCGGTCGACGCCGCCTCCGTCGTGGTGTTCCGCCACGTGCGGAACGGGACGAGGAGCTCGCCGTCGGCGTCGAACGCGAGGTAGCCGTGCATCATCGCGGACACCCCGAGCGCACCGACCGTGGTGGGCCGCACGCCGTGCCGGCGCTCCGCGTCGTCGAGCAGCGACGCCGTGCACGCCGCCAGGCCCGCCCACACGTCGTCCAGGGCGTAGGTCCACACGCCGTCGACGAGCCGGTTCTCCCACGTGTGACCGCCCGTCGCGAGCGTCGTGCCGTGGTCGTCGACGAGGCACGCCTTGATCCGGGTGGAGCCGAGCTCGATGCCCAGCCACGTGCGGCCCGTCTCGATCGCGGCGCGAGCGTCGGGTGCCGCCGGTGGGGTGTCGCTGGCGCTCGGCTCGGCGGTCATCGTGGCTTCTCCTCGTCGCGGCGGTGCGGGCGCTCCGGCGGCGCAGCGGCCTGAGCGACCGGCGCCGGTCGTCCGGTGCCATGGATGTTAGCGTTCACATCGGGCCTGTCAAGCGGGACCTGGGTCCCCCGTCACCCCCGCATCACTCTCGTGGCGGCCCGCTGCTCGCCCGCACCACGAGGCGCGGGGCGATGAGCTCGGCGGCCTTCTCCTGGCCCGCGATCACGGCGAGCAGCAGCTCGAGGCAACGCCGACCGAGCGCGCCGAACTCCTGCCGCACCGTCGTCAGGGGCGGGTAGAAGTGGGCCGAGCCGTCGACGTCGTCGAAGCCCACCACGGAGACGTCGTCCGGCACGCGGACACCGCTCTCGGCGAAGGCCCGCAGGAGGCCGAGCGCGAGCTGGTCGTTCGCCGCGAGGACCGCCGTGGGCAGGCCAGACCGTACGAGGTCGCGGCCGACCTCGTACCCGCGCCCCGCGCTCCAGTCGCCGCGGATCGGGGCACCCACCTCGATGCCCGCCGCAGCCATCTCGTCACGCCACCCCCGCGTGCGCGCCCGGGCGTCGAGCCAGTCGTCGGGCCCGGCGAGGTGCACGACGTCGCGGTGGCCGAGGTCGAGCAGGTGCCGGGTCGCGAGGCGGGCACCGGCGTACTGGTCCACCGCCACCGAGTGGGCACGCTCCCCCGGCAGGTCCCTGGGGCCGACCATGACGACCGGGACGGGTGCGTCGAACGCCCGGACGGCCTCGATCGCCTCGTCGTGCGCCGCGATGACGACGACCCCCTCCACGCCCTGCGCCATGAAGTGCTCGAGTACCTGGCGCATGCCCTCGGCCTCCCAGCGCGCCACCGTCGCGACGCTCACGTACAGGCCCGCGTCGCGCGCGGCACCCTCGACGGCGATCAGCGTGCTCGTCGGCCCGAACAGCGCGGACCCGGAGGCGACGACGCCGATGGTGTCCGTCCGGCGCGTGACGAGCGCCCGCGCCGCGGGGTTGCGGCGGTAGCCGAGCTCCGCGATCGCGTCGAGCACGCGCTGGCGTGTCTCCGGCCGCACGCTCGGGTGGCCGTTGAGCACGCGCGAGACCGTCTGGTGCGACACCCCGGCCACGGCGGCGACGTCGCTCATGGCCGGCGGGCGCGGCAGGCTCACCCCAGCTCCTCGGCC
>CAUQTR010000005.1:0-19611 GCA_963521045.1 uncultured Actinotalea sp. | reverse complement strand
GGTCCGGCCGGGCGCAGGGCGCGGATCTCCTCGGCGGCGTCGTCCATGGCGAGGGACTCGAGGAGGAGCGCCATGGTGCCGAGCGCGCCGTCGACCTCGACGCGGTCGAGGTCCGGGACGTGGGCCCAGCGGTTGCCCGAGGCGATCAGCTCGTCGAGCCAGGCGCGCTGCGCCTGCTCGAGCGGGAAGACGTCCCGGGTGTGGCGCACGATCCGCAGCAGGGCGCGGGGGTCGCGCGGGTCGAGGCGGAACGGTTGACCGCGACGGGCGGACTCGGCGGCCTCGTGGACGGCGACCCAGTCCTGGTCCGCGGCGACGGCGTCGCGCATCTCGTCATCGACCCACGGGTGCAGCGCGGCGCCCAGGACCGCGAGACCGAGGCCGAGGCGCTCGGCGTCGGTGAGGGTGGCATCGAGCGTGGACATGCGGTGCGGCCCCCAGTGTCTGGTCAACGCAGGGTACGGGGAGGCGGGGACAGACGGCGTCGTCCGTCGGCGCCGGGGGCCATACTCGCTTGGCAACCGCTCGTGCTCGACGATCCGAGAATCAAGGCCATGACGACACCTCCGACCAGCGCGGCCCGCCGGCAGAGCGACCCGGTGAGCTCGACGGCTCTGAGCAAGGACGGGAGCGTCCACGTCACGGACGAGCGCGTCAACACCGTCTCGCACCTCGCCGCGACGTGCTTCGCGCTCGTGGGCGCGGCCCTGCTCATCGTGCAGGCCGCCGAGCAGGGTGACCCGTGGAAGACCGTCGGGTTCAGCATCTACGGCTTCTGCGTCGTCATGCTCTTCGCGTCGAGCACCTTGCACCACGGCATCGACGCCTCACCTCGGGTCAACGAGGTGCTGCGCACCCTCGACTACGACTCCGTGTTCCTGCTCATCGCGGGCTCCGTGACGCCGCTGACCCTGGTCCTCTTCCGCACCACGTACGGCTTCACGGTGCTCGGCGCGGTGTGGGCGATCGCGATCGGGGGCATCGTGCTGCGCTCGCTCCTGCGGGACCTGCCCAAGCACCTCACCAACACCCTGTACATCGTGCTCGGCTGGATGCCGGTGCTCCTCGCCGGGGCCGGGGTCGACCTGCCGTTCGGCGCCTACGCCCTCATGGCTGCTGGCGGGCTCGCGTACAGCATCGGGTTCGTGATCTTCGTCGTTGAGCGGCCCAACCCCGTGCCCGGGGTGCTCGGCTTCCACGAGATCTGGCACGTCATCGTCGTGGTGGCCGCGCTGCTCCACTACCTGCTCATGTACCTCTACGTGCTCCCCGCCTGACCGCTGTGGTCGGGCAGTAGGCCCCGTGGCCGTGGCGCGTGGAGACCCTGCTGAGGTGTCCGTGCTGCTTTACGAGGACCCGGGGGGCTGACGGGCCTCCACGGCTGATGCGCGGCAGAACGCACCGCGTGCGCTTCAGCTGCGTGGGTCGCGATGTGCTCCTCACGGCGGATCCGCGTTGCGATGTTCACGCCCGCTTCGCGGCGCCGCTGCGGCCGACGTGCGGCCGCAGCGGGCATCGACAACTGGTGCTCATCCGCGAGTTGGGCCTATGTGTCGTCCTGCTGACGGCGCATCGCCGCTTCGAGATTCGCTCGCTTGGCGGCCTCCAGCCCGCCGCGAGAGGCGTGGTACCGCTGGGCAAGACCGTCCGCCCGCCGCTCGAAGTCCTCTGCGCCGCTCAACCTGTCTGCGTAGACGGTGCTGCGCCCAGCCAAGGTCCGGGCAGGTTCCAGTGCCTGTGGCCAGCACACGAGCAGATACCGCTCGACGGGCACGCTCGAGACTCCGTCACGCTGGACGTCGCGCCCGAACGCGTGGATGCGCAGCCGGTGGGCACCCACGGAACCGTCTGTCAGCGCCATCGAAGGCGCCGGCGGCACAGCGTCGGGCTCCACCGCGAGCGTGTGGTCTCGCTGCACCACGACAGAGACCTCGTCCACGTCCTCCCAGCCCTCCAGCTCCGGGGGTGGCGCCGCCCGTGCCGCGATCGTTGTGACCATCACCGCCCCAGTGTGGATACCGGTGAACACGAGCAGGCCTTCGATGCCCGGACCTACGAGTCCACTGCGCGTCCCGGGCGTCAGCGTTCCTCCCCTCACGCCGAAGAACCCATGGTCAACGCTGCACCAAGACGAAGCCTCCACCGGCTCAGTCAATCTCGACGAAGAGCTTGTCGCCGTCCAGAACCCGTTGCGGCTAATACCCGAGCACATCGAGCTGCTGGCCGGCCAGGCTGTTCTCACCTTCGTCGATCATGCAGATGCTGGGTTCGCGGGGCGCGCGGGCCCGCGCTGGGTCGGCTGAGGCCGCTCTCAGTCGGCCCCGGCGCACTGCGACGCCGCAGCCAGGATCGTGGCCAGCAGCTTCTCGTCGTAGGGCACCCACGGCAGCACCGCGGTCGGGCGAGGCGGCGTCACGAGCGGGACCTCGGCGCCGTTCCTCGTGATCCGGCCGGTGCGCAGGTGGATGGCGCAGTCGCCGACGTGGAGGTGGTGAGTCCCCATCCGCGCCGCCGGCAGGTCGGCGACCGCCCGCTCGACGACCTCCCGCCTCAGCGCGAGGCCGTCGCCCCATGGACGGGGCCGCGTGCGGTGGTGCTCGGCGTCCACGAGGCCGAGCGCCGACACGGAGACGAGCAGGTCGACCGACCGGAGGATCTCCGAGAGCAGGACGCGCCCGGCGTCGTCGACCGGAGCCCACGGTTCGCGGTACCGCTCGCCGGAGGTCAGGACGAGCGGGCCGACCTCCGTCTCCCCCCACGCCCCGGGGTACGCGCCGGGCACGGCGAAGCTCGCCAGCACCGATCCGAAGGACCGCGCCGCGGTGTCGACGTGCAACGACCAGCCCGCGGATCGCGCCACCCCGGTGAACGGCCGCAGGTCGACGCGGTAGCCGGCCAGGTCGTCGACCCGCCCTCGATCACTGACGGTGGGCGCGTAGTGCTCGCGGAACACCTGGCGGAACGGCTGCTCGACGTGGTCACGCCACACGCGCTCGCGCCACGCCTGCCGCTCCTCGTCGTCGCTCGTGACCGGGTGCCAGAGCTGCACCTCCGCGGTCCTCGGCAGCTCCACCGGTGCGCCGTCCGCGTCCGCCCAGATCGCGCCCTCGTCACCGACGTGGCGCATCACCGTGAGGCGCCGGGCGCGTGAGGTGAGCGTCCACACGAGCCGGTCCGCCAGCGCACCCGCGGACCCGTCGACGATCGCGGTCCACTGCGGGACGGTCCACCGCGTGTCGGCGAGCCACGAGCCCTCGAGCAGACGCGCCAGCGTCGTGGTCTGCGCCCGGGTCAGCGGCTCGCCGGCATCGCCGCGGAAGGCGATCGTCGGGCGGAGGGCGAGATGGCGGCGAGCCGTGGCCAGGTGCTTGGTGAGCTTCTTCTTGACGCCGGCGTGCCGCACGACGCGCACCACGTCGGCGAGGGCCGCAACGGTCTCCGGCGTCGGAGCGAGGGCGACGGCACGGCCCAGACCCATGGCGAGCGACTGCGAGGGGACCGTCCTGACGGCCGGGTCGGGGGCGACGGCGACCGCGCCGAGCAGGCGCGCGACGAGGCCGCCGGCCCACGGTTCGTCCCACACGAGCGCCTGGGGCGCAGCGCTCGAGACGATAGGCCCCTCGTCGGCGGTGAACGCGGCGTCGGCGCGGTACGGGGTGCGCCCCTCGGCGACGTCGACCGCGGCGTCGAGCGCCTCGTCGAGCACGTCGTGCACCCACGCACGGAAGCCGGGCACGTCGTCCGGGGCGGGGAAGACCTCCGTCACCGCGGCGGTGCGCAACGGGCTGTAGAGCTCCGCCGCGCGGTCGACGACCACGTGCTCCTCGGCCGTCAGCGTGGCGAGCAGGGTCAGACGCCCGGCCTCCCACCGGTTGCCTGCGCGCGCGTGGAGACGCTCCGCCAGCCCGGGCCAGACCTCCGCGGCGCCCGGAAGGCTCGCGAGCAGCGTCAAGCTCCTGCTCTGGTGCCACGGGAAGACGACGGGCGGGGAGATGGCCGCGAGCCCCGGGTCGGGCGCGACGTCCTGCTGACGCGCCCTGCGCAGGACGGCGAGCGCCGCCTCGACCACGTCCTCGCGAGTCGCCTCGTCACACGAGCGCAGCACCTCGGCCGCGAGGAGCAGCGACCGGCTGGGGCCACGGTCCTGAGGCCGGCGCAGTCCCCCGCACCCGAAAACCGCCACCACACCACCGCATCGCGCCGCACAGACGGCAGTTGTGCCCCTCCTCGGCACCCGCCGGCCCCGGCAGTCCACGGAGCCCCGACATGCACAGCATCCGCACCCGTCTCGTCGTCACCGTCGTCGCCCATCTCGCGGTGACGCTCACCGTGGTGACCGCCACCGTCGCGCTCCGCGGTGACCGGGACGGCTCGGCGCAGGCCTGCGAGTACGTCGAGGTCGTCGCGGCCCGGCACGCCGCGTCCGTCGGCCTCCAGCTCGCTTCCGCGGTCACCGCGACGTCGACGATCGCGGACACCCTGGGCGCGCTGCGCGAGACCGGCGACCTGTCGCGCGCTCAGGTGTCCGAGATGATCGGCGCGGCCCTCGACGACCACCCCGACCTCGTCGGGATGTCCACCGCGTGGGAGCCGAACGCGTTCGACGGCGCTGACGCCGACTACGTGAACACCGCCCAGTCGGACGCGAGCGGACGCTTCGTCCCCTACTGGTACCGGGACGGCGAGTCCCCAGCGGTGACGGCGCTCGTCGACTACACCGACCCTGCCGTGGCGCCGTGGTACTTCGTGCCGATGCAGACCAGCGCCCCGGTGCTCACGGAGCCGTACGTGTACCCGGTCTCCGGGGTGGACGTCCTCATGACGACGGCCGCGGCACCGATCGTCGTGGACGGGACACCCGTCGGCGTCGTCGCCGCCGACCTGGAGCTGACCACGCTGACGGACTCGCTGGCGCAGATCCGGCCGTACGGCACCGGTTACGTGGCTCTCCTGACCGACCAGGCGACCGTCGTCACGCACCCGGACGCGGAGCTCCTCGGCAGCGCCCTGGCGGGCCCGACCGGTGCCGACGCGCTGGCCGTCAGCGACACCGGCGAAGCCGCGTCCGCCACCGACATGGACGCGACGCTCGACGCGCGGGCGCTGACCACCATCGCGCCGCTGGCTGTCACCGAGAACCAGACGTGGTCTCTCCTGGTCTCAGCACCCGAAGCGGTCGCGCTAGCCCCCGTCACGACCTCCAGGAACACGACGATCGGTCTGAGCCTCGTCGCGCTGCTGATCGCCGGTGCGTCGGTATGGCTCCTGGGAACCCGCCTCACCCGGCCGATCGCGAAGCTGCGCGACCGCCTCGTGGCCATCGCCGACGTCGACGGAGACTGACGCAACGGGTGGACGAGTCACGACGGGACGAGCTCGGCGCGCTCGGCGCGGCGTTCAACCGGTTCGTCGAGCACGTCGCCACCGCGGTCACCGCGATCGCTGGGCAGGCGGCCGTCCTGCAGGCGACGTCCGCCGACCTCAAGGCCGCGAGCACCGGCGTTGCCGCGCACGCCCATGACACCGAAGCCCGCGCCGGGGAGGTCGCCACCACCGCGTCGTCCGTCAGCGACGAGGTCGCGGGGGTGGCAGCAGGAACTGAGCAGATGGGCGCGACGATCTCCGACATCGCCTCTAGCGTCAGCGGTGCGTCACGGATCGCCGGCGAGGCCGTCGTCGCGTCCCGCACCACCCGCGACGCCGTCGCCACCCTGTCGGACACGTCCGCAGCGATCGGTGAGGTCGTCCGCACGATCACGTCGATCGCCGAGCAGACGACCCTCCTCGCGTTGAACGCGACGATCGAGGCGGCGCGCGCCGGCGACGCAGGCAAGGGCTTCGCTGTCGTGGCCGGTGAGGTGAAAGAGCTCGCCCAGGAGACCGCGCGCGCAACTGAGGACATCGTCCGGCGCATCGAGGCGTTGCGCGGCGATGTGGACGCTGCCGCGCAGTCGGTCGACCGCATCGGATCGGTCGTGGACCGCCTCGACGAGGTGCAGGCGGTGATCGCGGCCGCAGTCGAGGAGCAGGACGCGACCACCAAGGAGATGGCGCGCGGAGTGTCCCGCGTCGCCTCCGCGTCGGAGGAGATCGCGTCCACGATCGGCAACGTCGCGTCCATCGCGACGGCGACGACGGTGGCAGCCTCCAGCACCGGTCACTCCGCTACAGCAATTGGAGCGACCGCGCAGGAGATGCAGATGCTCGTCGGTTGGTTCCGGATCTGACCACGCCCACCCACGGCTCGATGGTGAGGACCAAGCGGCCGGGGTCCCCGATGTCGATGGACCGATGCTGAGGACCGGGGGGACGCGGTCGGTGACGAGCACGTAGTCGGGTCGGGGGCGTCGCGGTAGGTGAGGACGATGTCGAGCGTGCTGACCCGAAGCCCGTCGGGACCCTGCCGGAGAAGGCTGCAATCTCTTCAACATCCGTAGGCGGGTCATACGGTTGAACCCCTATGAGACCGTCCAGGAACCTGCGATCGACCTGAACGAATGGGGCGGCTCAAGTTCGCCACTGCCCGCTCGAACACCAATCGGATGCGGACGAACTTGGGACGTTCTCCATCGCTGGGCAGTTCGAATCGACCACGAAGTAGGACGCAACGCAGAAGACGCTCTGCCTACCGCGCAATGTCGACACCTGGCAGTTCCGCCACGGGCCCGCCAAACTTGTCCGGGTACCCTCAACTAAATCGGGCCCGGGGCAGTCAAACCGGTCCGCCTGCAGGCCGGCCCGGCCCGAACTTCATCAAACTGCTACCCCTTCGTCACCACCCTTGAGATCCAAAAGAGAGTACTGCGCCAACTTGGGCACGGACCCTGGCATCCATCCATTCGCATGCGCCTTGACCAAGTTGTTGGCAATGAGTTCGGCCAGCAGCGGCGGAAACGCATTGCCGACCTGAATACACTGATCTTCTCGCGCGCCGGTGAATACTACGTCATCCGGGAACGTCTGGAGCCGCGCGGCCTCTCTTACTGTAAGGGACCGGTCCAACCACGGATGAACCGGAAACGCGTTGTGTCCGGGAACAAGGGTCAAGCTCGGCTTATTTCGATCGAGCCGCTTGAACACGTGGCTGAAGTTCTTCACCCGTTCGGTACGGTATCCTTTCTGGAGTTCCGGAGGCAAAGCGTCGACGTCCAGCCGACCGCCTTCCGGAATCCGCCGATAGCGCTCGACCTGTAAAGGCCTGTGCACCATCGGCACATGGCAACTGTGCACATCGTGGCTCGACGCGAGAGCCAGATCCGCGATCGCCTCCCCGACCGTGCGGTAAGGCTTTTGCCATTCCTGTGGCGTCTCGAAGAACTTCTTCTTCGGCCACGGAATCACGTAGCCGGATCGACTGCCGACCATAATGAAGCGCTTCCGGCGCTGCGGAACGCCGTAGTCGGCCGCGTCAAGAATTCTATGTTCGACGTTCGTGTACCCGATCGCCCGCAATTCGTCGGCAACTCGGTCGACGAAGGAACCTCCGTCCAGGGACGCAAAGCCGGCTACGTTCTCCATGACCACCCACTCTGAACCGAGCTTGTCGACCGTGTCGACGAAAGAAAACACCAGTCGGTTCCGTGGATCCGCGCGCGGATCCGTTCCCGTGGACGCGGCCATCCTCCTCTTCCCGAAAACCGAGAATCCCTGGCATGGAGGTCCGCCCACAACAACAAAAGGACGCTCACCAGCTCTCTCAACGACCGACTGCTGGACAGCCGGAAGACTGAGGTCTCCCTCCACAAAGGGCACGTCCGGGAAGTTCGCCCTGTGCGTTGCCGCGACCTTTGAATTGTTGTCAACGCATACGAGCGGGCGGAGCCCTGCACGCGTCAAGCCAATCTGGAATCCACCCGCACCAGAAAACAGGTCAACAAATCCAGGCGCGTCCGTCGCCGGGAGGGCGCGTAGGTGATGAGAGCGCCTGTTCGCCGCACGGACATCAGAAGCGGCCGTGGAATGCATCGAGGAGATACGGGCTGCCGCACCCTTCAAGGGCAGAATACGGTTCCACACGGAGTGGCCCAAGACCTTACCAAGCGCTGGCGGCACAGCGTTACCTACTAGGATGCACTGACTCCGTCTATCTCCCACAAAGACATAGTCGTCGGGGAAGGTTTGAATGCGAGCCGCCTCGCGGGGCGTCAAGCTGCGATCAAGAACGGGGTGAACCGGAAGCGCATTGTTCCCGGGCACAATCGTCAGCGACGGACGGTCGCGATGAAGCCGCTTGTACGTGCTCCCGAAATTGGTTCGCCGAATCGCCTCCGGCAACTGCTCCGGCTCGGGCAGCATCCCACCCTCGGCAATATGCCGATAGCGGGCAACCACACGCTCCGTGTGGCGCAATGGAGTGTGATTCGCAATCTCCTCAGGCGCAAGGTTCGCAAGATCCATGATCGCTTGGCCGACCGTTGCATAAGGAAGGAGTGCGTCTCCATGCGTTGCGTGCGGGAACTCATACGAGATTCGCGGGTCGGCGAATCCAACAAAGAACGCACGCCGGCGGATCTGCGGTACGCCGTAATCCGCAGCATTGAGGACGGCAAATGACATGCTATAGCCGATTCCCTGGAAGCGATCCAGGATGTAGTCGCGGTAGCGGCCCTTGTACTCGGTGGCAATTGCGCGCACGTTCTCGACGACGACTGCTTGCGGCCGGAGACCGTCAACGATGCGAATGAATGCGTCCACCAGGTCGTTGCGAGGGTCTGCCGAGAGCCGGTCACCAAGGGTTGAGAACCCTTGGCAAGGCGGGCCGCCGATGACTACATCGGGGCGCCTACCTCGCGTCGCTGCTGCGATCGCCTCGACACTGAGTGATCGCACGTCCTCGAGCAGGAACGGAACCCCCGGCCAGTTGAGCGCATGGGTCTGCTGAGCATTTACGTCCATGTCGCTAGCGGCTAGTAGTTCGAATCCCGCTTGCTTGAAGCCTAGATCAAGCCCTCCTCCGCCCACAAACAGGCCGAGAGCTGTCGGTACGCCTCGGACCGTCCGCGCTCTTGTCGCCCGGGCCGACACACTTTCGTTGGCGAAGTCGCGAGTATTCAAGACGCCCTGCCCTTCCTTAGGCTCATAGTTCGACATCTAGCGCTCCCAGCACCCGTTCCCAGTCGATCGGAATCCCGACGCCGAGACGATGCCGACGTCTTGAAATAAACCCGTAATTTCGCAGAAGAGTGAGTTCAACCTGAAACGGCGTGCGGGTCCGCGGCCTGTTCCGACCCGGCGCTTTCCGCATAACCTTCAACTCGTTTACAAATGCATCTTCGAGTTTCGACAAGTAGGCGGCGTAGGAGGAGTCGTCGAACTTCCAGCCACGCACCGGGTCCGCGACGGCGAATGCAAGAGGGTCAGCTGCGAACTCGCGTTCGGATAATCGGTATATATAGTGTAGGAACGCCGCGTAGCGACCCGTCTGAAGAAGCGTTGCTCCGAAGTACTCGAGCGCCGCGGCTGAATTGGCTCCGCCGTAGCGTTCGCAGATCGTTAGGTACCGGTAACCGCGGTCTGTTGGCAAGCCGCCGGCATCGATCCACTCGAGCTGCGAGAGGGCGCTGTCCATATCTTCCCGGTAGCTGTGAGCCCGGTCTCTGATTCCTTGCTTGTTCGGGCTACCGAGGAGTGTTATTCCGCGGGCGAACGCTTCCCAGGCTTCTGGTTCTGCCAACTGACCGGTGTTGAGCAGATCCGACAGGGTCTCCTTCAAACCATTCGCGCGACCCTCGAACATGACACTAAAGCCCGTGCCGTCATCTTTGGCGATGCGGGTCTGGGCCCCAGGTGCCCGAAAGTTGGTGCCGCTCTTGACCCACGGAGTGAGCACTTCTGGAGTTGCAAGCCAGTCAAACCAGAATCTCGCCCATGTTCGGGAGAGCAATGTAGTGTCCGCGACGTTCGCAAGGTACTCGACGGGGTCCTTGCCGGGGGCGATCCGCCTCACGGCGTCGCGCAGTTCGTCGGGGATCAATGGCAACGCTGGGGGCGCACTTCCGGATAGCTGCTTTGCGGTCTGAAGGAACCTAAAGAATCCATCGCGCGTAGTGGAACCTTCACGCATGTGCACCCATTGAGTGGTCGGGCGCGTGCCGACCGGCGTCGCGGCTCGAGGCGAAGTGATGAGCTCTATGGGTCGCACGCATTCGAGGCGGCCGGCAAACGGCGCTGGGCTTGAGGTGTCCGGCGGATCATAGTGGAATACCCCAATTCCCTTACTGCCAGCAACCGAGTCGAGGGCCGCGGCCAGGTATGGTCCCGGCGTACTGTGTGACGGATACATACGGGGAATGACGATCGCAGCGCCGTTGTAACCCTTATGTAGGTACGAGTAGGCCTGGCCCATGGCAGTCAGGAGGCCGTGCACACCTTCTTGAGGTCGCTTGTACTCGAGAGCGATGTCTCGCTGCGCGCCAGCGCCCGGTTCCAGTACAGTGATTAACCCGTCGGCTTTCGGCCATGGGGAGGATGACGGTTCATAGGTAGCGGACGCGCTGATGGCAGCCGGGCGAGTGGACACCTCGTAGCACAACCCTGGATCGGCCGCAAAAAGTCGCGCGAGTTCCGAGCCGGCGAAGTCCGCTTCAGCATTGTGGCTATATGGCACAGAGCACCGCCCGACAACTGTCGTAGCGCTGATGGGCGTCAACACCCCGGTCGACTTGGCTTGTTGCACCCACGCTCGTGCGTGTCTGACGTGCCTCTCGGCGGCTCAGGCGCTCGCTCACATCCATGACAGCGGAACCTACCCTCGCCCTCCGACAGACCCTCATCCTAACTACACCCGTGTGAGACACGGACACGGCTCGCCGCGCCGGTCACCACTGCGAGGTGGGTCCCTAGGCACCGCTGTGCGGTACTCGTGGTCGCTCCAAGCAGCCGCTGGTGCCCCAGGAGCGGCTGGGCGTGCCGCCGAACCAGAGGCTGAGGCGCTGGCCGCCCGGGGGCCTCAACCGGCGGCCGTCTCGGTCAAGTGCGCCCACCGGGATCCGGCGGCCACGACGACTACCCAGTTTCTGCGAATATACGCAGCTCCAAAAGACGCCACGCCATAGGGCTCCGCGGTCCCTTCCACGATTGCGGCGGGCAGGCTGCGCCCCTCCAGGTCAGCGGCGGCGCGCCGCGATTAGTTCACAAAGGCGTGTTCGCTGCTTCCTCCCCAGGCCGCGTACCCGCCGTGTAGGGGCGATTCTCGCCGCGGTTAAAAGGCTGTCTGCCCTGGTAGGCCCGACACCGGGCACGGACTGTAGCAATTGTAAGACTCGAAGCCCGCCAAGGCCCGCATCGACGTCGTCAGGCGTAGCGTCGGTGATTCCACGACAAATCAACTCGTGGACATCTGCCGGTTCGCCGGCAAGAAGCTGCTCAACCTCGATGTGCCCAGATGCGAGTTGCGATTTGATTTGAGCCCGGACCTGACGCATAGTGGTCGCGCGTTGGCTTGCGACACGAAGTACCTCGGGAGACTGCTCGGGACCAATCATACTTGCGCGCACCGCCTTTCATTAGATGTCGCCTGATGACCGACGATCTAAGAACCTTTTGAGCTCGAGAAGGATAGAGCGATGGGATCGCGGATACTGGACTTGAGGCATAGGGTGCGCGACCTGTCCGCGAACCCGCTGGCATGTTGCCACCCTCGAGCCGAGGATTTGGGTGCTCAGGCAGCGGCAGCGACACCTGTTGGTCCGGGCCATCTTACGCGCCTCAAGGCAGGACCGATCACGTCAACGGGCTCGATGGAGGCGGCTGATGCGATTCCGTCCTTGACGACCTTGAGCACCCGGCAAGCGGAACGAACGAGTCCATGGGAGCCGGAGCGTAATTCGGCCTTCGGGGCGCCGTGCCGTCGAAAGTCGGCGGCCCGGACGACGCGGTCGCTCACCGCGGAGCCGGACGCGCTCACCGGCAACGACCGGTCAGAGCAGCTTGGAGACGGCCCAGGCTGAGACGTCCCGGAGGCGGGATGCGAACTAGCCGGCCCCAACTGGTCCTCCGTCACAAGCGCTCGACTGTGTCCGGGAGTGCGCGGCCCCGTGGTCGGGATCACCGAGGGCACCCTCGACCGGTTGTGCTGCGGACTGGGAGCCGGGGTAGCAGCACGCCCGCGGGTTGTGACGCCTTCCCGCCCGGCGCTGCGCACACGTCGCCCGCCACGGGGACCGGTGACACCCGATGAAGTCTGCGCTTGCTCGTGGTCCCCCTTACACGACCGATCGCCTACCTGCGGAGGAGAGCGCGCCTGTGAACCACGACAGCGACCCCGTCGATCAGGCTCCCCGAACCGCCATGCGCACCTTCGGCCACATCCTGATCAACACCGCCGTCGCCAACGTCACCACGAGCTTCCTGTGGTTCGCGCTGACGTTCTGGGTCTACCTCGGGACCCGATCCGTGCTCGCCACCGGCGTCATCGGCGGCGCGTACATGCTCTTCGTCGCGATGAGCAGCATCGTGTTCGGCACGATCGTGGACCACCACCGCAAGCTCCTCGTCATGCAGATCTCGAGCGGGCTGACGCTGCTCGCGTTCGGGATCGCCGGCGCCATGTACCTGCTGCTGCCGGAGTCGGCGCTGCTCGACCTCGGCGCCCCGTGGTTCTGGGTGTTCACCGTGGTCATCCTCGCGGGCGCCGTCGTCGAGCAGATGCGCAACATCGCACTGTCGACGACCGTGACGATCCTCGTGCCGGACGAGCGCCGCGCCAACGCCAACGGGCTCGTCGGCACCGTCCAGGGCCTCGCGTTCATGGTCACGAGCGTCTTCAGCGGGCTCTCCGTCGGCCTGCTCGGCATGGGCTGGACGCTCGCGATCTCGCTCGCCCTCATGGCGGCGACGCTCGTGCACCTCACGACGATCCGCTTCCCCGAGGATCGCGTCGCCGCCGCGCCCGCCTCCGGTGCCCGCGACGCCGTCGACCTGCGCGGCTCGATCGCCGTCATCCGCTCCGCACCGGGGCTGTTCTCGCTCATCATCTTCGCGACGTTCAACAACCTCATCGGCGGCGTCTACATGGCGCTCATGGACCCCTACGGCCTCGAGCTGTTCTCCGTCGAGGCGTGGGGGATCGTCCTCGGCGTCACCGCGACCGGCTTCATCATCGGCGGCGGCGCGATCGCCAAGTTCGGGCTCGGCGAGAACCCGATGCGGACGATGCTGCTCGTCGTCGTCGGCATGGGCGTGCTCGGGGCGACGTTCACGATCCGCGAGTGGTGGGTGCTCTACGCCGTCGGCATCTGGCTCTACATGTGCCTGATCCCCGTGGTGGAGGCGGCCGAGCAGACCGTCATCCAGCGCGTCGTGCCGCTCGAGCGGCAGGGCCGGGTGTTGGGCGTCGCCATGACGTTCGAGACCGCCGCCGCGCCGATCACCGCGTTCCTCATCGCGCCAATCGCCGAGTTCTGGGTCATCCCTTACGCCCGCTCGGACGCCGGCCGGGAAGCTCTGCGCCCGCTGCTCGGCGACGGCGACACCCGCGGCATCGCGCTCGTGTTCTTCATCAGCGGGCTGGTCATGGTGGCGGCGGCGCTGCTCGCGTTCCGGGCGCCGGTGTACCGGGTGATCTCGCGGACGTACCGGGAGGCGGCACCGCCGACGGACGAGGCCGCCGAGACGGCAGAGGCCTCATCGGCGCAGCCAGCAGTTCGGGCTGGTCTGCTGGCGTCCGAGAAGCCTGCGGCGCGTCATCCGGAGCCCCGAGACGACGGCAACCCGCGCTGAATCGTTCGGCGCGAGACACCGGTCTCGCGGCTCGACACTCATCCTCGGGTCGGTACCGGTGATCCCACGAACGTGTGATCGCGGTGCCAGGCGAAGTGCACTTCCCGTGCCTCGTTCCAAGCGGGCGCACGACGGCGCTCCAGCTCCCGGAGCAGCGTCTGAAGCGCGGATGGCGCGAGATCGCGCCGCGCCGTGAGGATGCGGCCGCTGCCGTCGACCGCGATGTAGCCGGCCTCGAAGAGCGCATCGCACCCGAGGAGGCACGCAGCCATCGCGACACGGGTCAGAGCCTGCCGCTCTTCCTCGGTGCACTCACTCCGGGGCTTGATGTGGGCAGCAACGAGGAGCTGCCGCGGGAAGTGGCGGGAGCACAGGCCGCATTGCACGGCACCCGCGGCGTCGGGGCCGAGACCCAGGGCCTTCCTCAGGACCTTCTGCTCGTTCCGCGCGGCGCGAACGACCGCTGCCCCGTCGGTGCTGCCGGTGAACGCAGCCAACTGGTCGAGCTTGCGTAGCTCGGGCGCGACGTCATCGGCGAGAGCCGGTCGTCCTGCGACGCCCGGCTGGCCGCCGGCAGGCGGTTCGTGCGCCGGCGCGGCCTCCGTGACGAGAGCTGGCCGAGGATGGAGGTCGGCTGTGCGTCGAGCCCCAGGTGAACGACCGGGCAGGCGCGCTACATCGAAGGCTGCAACGAGCTGCCGGGCCTGCCCGTCCTCGACGACCTTGACCCGCCGGAACGGCTCTTTGACCGAGAAGCCGCCGAGCCGACGGAGCTCGTCGTAGGAGAGATCGAGAAACCGAAGCTCCAGGACGCTGTAGACGTGCCGGAAGCTCCGTCCCTCGGCGTCACGCGGCCACAGGCTGTCGGCGAAGCGCTCGTTGTTCAGCAGCACCCCGATGCGCGCGGCCGCCTGAACCTGGTTCTTGCCCGTGAAGATGACGAGGTCTCCCGGCGACAACCGACTCACCGGTTGGGCGTTGTGGGCCGGCGTTCCCCAGAAGTGGGCGGCACCACTTGGGTGCGCCGCAAGAAGAGCGGAGAGCTGTCCAGGCCGGAGAGCGTCGGCTCGGGCGGGCGCCGTGAAAGCGACCTCGTTGAGGATGGTGCCGGCCCAGTTGCGTCGAGCCTGCGGCTGGTTCCCGACACCCGTGGGGTGCACGAGGACGGCGGTCACGGCGAGCACCACGAGGACGGCTCGCACGAACACTGGCGGCTTCTCGCCACGGACGCCCCTGGGCAGCACGAAGAATCGTGCGGAGGGGACATGTCCGTGACCGGTGTTCACCGGTGCGGAAGTCCGTCGGACCGCTCTGTCGCAGGGAGGTTAACTGACGCCGATGGCGACGTCAGCCACCGGCGGAGTGACCGCGTCGAGACACGCCGTCCGCCGCTACGCGGTCGGGTTCACCAGCCGCCGCAGATGAGAGCGCGTCTCGGCATCGGTGGAGTAGAGCACCGTGCCCACCATGCCCCGAGTGAGCAGCACCTTGTAGACGTGGCGGACGAGCCGGTCGAACGTCGCGTCGTCGACCGTCGTGCGGTTCCGGAAGTCGGGGTCCTTCGAGTGCTGACGCTGCGCGACCCAGCGGTCGGTGCGCCACACGAGGTCGTCGCCGAAGATCACGCCGTTCCAGTCGTACTCGAATCCCTGCGCGGTGTAGATGCAGCCCACCTGACCGAAGCCGGCCGGGTCGGTCGCCCACAGCTGCGACGGCGGCGCTCCCCCGACGGAGCGGTCGCTCTTGACGTTCCAGGGGCGCGACCAGCCGCCGATCGAGACGTCGGGCACGAGCGTTCCGTCAGATCGCGGGTCACTCCACCGCCAGCAGTAGCCAGCCGTCATCCGCGCGCCGTAGCCCCGCCGCAGCGCCTCAGCGAGTCGCTCTTCGAGAGCGCCCGGCGTGTCGACGACCTCGACAGCGAACTGCGGCTCGTCGCGCCAGGGGCCCGGTCCCCCGGGGCGGAGTCCGAGCAGGCGGAGCGCCCACCCGATGTAGGCCTCTGAGCCACCCGCCCGGTACTGAGCGTTGAGGTCGATGTGGTGCAGGTCCAGCCCGCGCCGGCCGGCATAGGCCTCGATCTCGGCGACGCTGCCCATCTCCCCCGGCCGAACCACTTGGAACTGGTCCAGGAGGAACACGGGGACCCGCGCGGCGTCCACCAGCTCCTCGACCTGCGGACGCGCGGCGTCGCGGAGCTCCTTGCGGGTGTACCGGTTGACCGACTTCTCGCGGAGCCGGTGCGCCTCGTCGAGGATCAGCACCTCGATTCCGTTGGGCTTCGCCGTCATGAAGGAGTTGAAGTACTTGAACAGGCTCTTGACCTGGGTGGAGCCCTTGCCGGCGACCTGGCGCAGGGTCGAGGTGAACGACTTCGACCCGGTCGCGTGAAGGACGGCATGGCCCTGCCGCGCCAGCTCCCCGAGCAAGGAGAGCGCGATGACGCTCTTCCCGCTGCCCGGCCCGCCAGCGATGACGACGACCGTCTTCTTGTCGGCCCGGCGCGCCCGCTCGACGGCTGCGAGGACGAGTTCGTACGCGACCCTCTGCTCGTCGAGCAGGACGAACTGCTCGCGGTCCTGGATCTCCTTCGCAGCCAGGGTCAGGAGCTGCTTGGACGGCGCGATGGCTGAGCCGAGGAAGACGTCCGCGGACTGTGCTCCCGACGCAGGAGCCAGGCGGCTCTTGAGGAACTGCTGGAACTCGCCACGCCGTTCGCCCGTGAACATCCTTGCGGTCTCGGAGCCCGGCATCGATCGAAGGCCGGAGACGCCGTACTCGGTCGCGTTGTGCAGGTAGGCCGCACCGACGACCGCCTCAGGGTTCGCCTCGAGCGCCCGGACGAAGTCCGCGACGTAGTCGGCGTAACCACGGACCTGCACAGCAGGGTGCAGTGCAGGTCGGTAGCGCGCCCCGGCGACGTCGACCAGCGTTTCGCTCCCCTCCCAGGGTGACGCCTCGCTCCACTGCTTGAGCTCGACGACCACGTAGGACGGCCGGCCCGTCGTCGGGTGGACGCCCGCCAGGACGACGTCGGCCCGCTTGCTGCTGAGCGGTAGCCGGTACTCCGGGATGACCTCGACGTCCTCCAAGCCGGCGTCGCGCAGGTCCGCGGAAAGTGCGGCGAGGCTGTTGCGCCACGATCGCCGCTCGCCCGGGCCGGGTGCGCCCCACCCGGACGACAAGAAGTGCTCGGCCAGGCGCCGCTCCACCTCGCTCGCGTCTCCGTCACACAAGGTCGCGAGCGTGCGCCCGCTCCAACGAAGGACCTGCACCGACGACGCCCCCAGGGCAGCACGAATGAACGTGCGGAGGGGGCATGTCCACCGGCGTGCCGGGTAGAAGTCCGTCGGACCGCGTTTGCTCCTGGACAGTAGCGGGCAGCAGTCTCGGCACCATGCCCGACACCACGACCGAGCCACCGACCGGAGACCTGGCCGAGCTGACCGCTCGCATGCGTGACTTCACCGCTGAACGGGACTGGGGGCGGTTCCACGACCCCAAGTCGCTCGCCCTGGCCCTGGTCGGCGAGGTGGGCGAGCTCGCAGAGCTGCTCCAGTGGGTTCCCGCCGATGGCGCCGTCGAGCACTTCACCGACCCGGCGCGGCGGGCTCGCATGGGTGAGGAGCTCGCCGACGTCCTGCTCTACCTGGTGCGGCTGGCTGACGTCGTGGGCGTCGACCTCGCGAGCGCTGCCAGAGCCAAGCTCACGGTGGCCCGGGGACGGTTCCCCGTCGACGAGGTCACGGGAGTTGCGCCAACCAAGGACTGACGCGCGGTCCGGCCGTCCCGGCGCATCCCATACCGGGATGCAGCGAGGTAGCGTGGGCGTATGAGCACCCAGATCGCCGTTCGGCTGCCCGACGAGATGGTCGCCTTCCTGGACCGCGCGGTCGCCGAGGGCAGGGCGCCGAGCCGTGCCGCGCTCGTCGCGTCAGCGGTGGAGCGAGAGATGCGCAGGGTCCTTGCTGAGCACGACGCCGAGACCCTCCGACGTGAGGGTTCGGCGGACGACCTCGACGACGTGGTCCAGTGGACGACGTCGCACCTCGCACCCGAGGACTGAGGCGTGCGGGAGATCTGTCTCGTCCGCCTGGACAGGACGCGACCGGCGCTCGTCCTCACGCGAGAGGCCGCCCGGGGTGCGATGTCCAAGGTCACCGTGGCGCCCCTCACCAGCACGATCAAGGGACTCTCCAGCGAGGTCCGGGTCGGGCGGGACAACGGACTCGATCACGAGTGCGCCGTCGCGCTCGACAACGTCGTCACCGTTCCGGTCGACCGGCTCGGACGCACGGTCGGCTACCTGACTGCCGCCCAGGAGGTCGAGCTCGCGCGCGCAGTGGTCCTGGCCTACGACCTCGATCTGCCGCTGCTCGGGTGAGCCGAACCGGGCCATCGGGTCATGCCGGCCAGCCAGCCAGCCCCCGCGCGAGCTCCGGACGGACGCAGCCATGACCGCCGTCGTCGCGCGGGCCACGAGGACGGCGGGGGGCGTCATGGCCGGGGACCGCGACCCGACGTCGCTCCGGTCACGCGCCGCCGAGGTCCAGCCCGAGTGCCGCGGCCAGCCGGTCGCGGCTCATCGACATGGGCGTCGGCTCGGGCCAGGACCGGAGCAGGCGCACGACGTCGTCGCGGCGGGTGGGGTCGTCGGTGGCCTGACGCGGCGTCAGGCCGGCCAGCGCCGGGACCGGCTCGTCGAGCCAGCTCTCCTCGTACCGCCGCATGAGCTCCGCGACGGCTGACGCCACCTCCGGCCGGTCGACAGCAGCGTCCAGGGCTCCTTCCCCCGCCTGCTCCGGGAAGCGCTCGAGCAGCTCCGTCATCTCCTCGCCCGTCCGTACGTCGTGCTCGACCAGCTCCGCATCCGGGTCCGCCTCGTGCAGCACGGTCATGACCCGGTCGAACCGGCGGTCGCTGTTCGCCTCGACCGTCAGCACTCCCTCGTCCAGCCGCACGCTGGCGCGGACCGTCGGCATCCCGGCGACCTCCGCCTCCTGCACCCACGCACCGCCCGACCCCTCGCCGATCGGGCCGGCCGCGGCGCCGTCGTCGGCCCGGACCAACGCCTCGTCCAGCCGTCGCACCACTCCCGCGAGGTCCATCGGACGCACCCGGGCGCGGTGCAGCACGAGGGGTTCGCCCTCATGGTTCTCCAGCGTGGGCGGGGCGAACTGCCGGCCCAGCAGCGCGACGATCTCGACCGGCTCCGGGCCGGCGTCGAGCAGGTCCAGCAAGGGCTCGCGGTCCGCCATCCGCACGCGCTCGATGCCGCCCACGAGCTGCTGGGTCTCCCCTGCGGGGACGACGCGCGTCAGCACCAGCTCGCCTGCCTTCAGCGCACCGCTCGCCGTGCGCTCGCGCACGGTCACCACGTCGCCCGTCCGGAGATCGCGCAGGGTGACCGACGCTCGGGGCCGCACCTCCTGCACCTCGAAGAGGGAGCGGTCGCAGAGGGACCACTGCTCGGCCATGAGGCGCTCGTCCTCGGGCAGCAGCGGGCCGCGCTCGGCGAGGAACCCCGCGAAGGCCCCACCCTCGTGGAGCACGGTGTCCACGACGAGGGGGTCGCCGAGCGCGTCGTACAGCGCCGTCGGGTCGTCCGACCACTGCGAGCGCTCGAGCGCGACGTCGATCAAAGCGTCGCGCCACGGGCCGTCCTGCGCGTAGGCGACGGCCTTGTGGATGAGCCACGGTGCACGCTCGGCGAGCGGCAGCTCTTCGCGGCCCAGGTGGCACACCTTGTACTTACGGCCGGAGCCGCACCAGCACGGCTGGTTGCGGCCGAGGTCGTGCGCGGCCGTCGAGGCCATGCGGTCCAGCAGCGCGAGCTCGGCGTCGCCCGCCGGCACGCCGCTGCGCCGCAGCAGTCCCACCGCCTCGGCCGCC
>CAUQTR010000004.1:0-20073 GCA_963521045.1 uncultured Actinotalea sp. | reverse complement strand
CACGCCAGCGCCTCGAGGACCGGCAGGCCGAAGCCCTCGTCCAACGACGGGAGCACGAGGGCTGCGGACGCGGCGACGACGGACCGCAGGTCGGCGTCGTCGAGCCAACCGGTGAGGTGCACCCCGGCCTGCTGCGCCAGGGCCGCCTCTCGCCCGGCGGGACCCGCGAGCACCAGGTCGGGCACGCCGTCGTCGGTCGCGCGGGCCCGGGCGTGCGCTGCGAGCAGCGCGGGAAGGTTCTTGCGGGGGTCGAGCGAGCCGACGAACACGAGGAAGTCCGTGGGCAGACCGCGACGGGCGAGCTCCGCCGGGGTTGCCGCCGTGGCCGTGAACCACTCGCGGTCGACCCCGAGCGGGGTCGCCGTCACGCGTTCCGGAGGCAGCGAGTAGTGCTCCCGCACCGCCGTGGCCACCGCCTCGCTGGGTGTGAGTACCTGGGCGCCGCGACGCAGCGCGCGGGGGACCAGCGAGCGGTAGTGCAAGCTGTCGGCGGACACGGTCTCCGCGTGGTGCACGTACGTGAGGTCGTGCACGGTCACGACCTCACGAGCCGAGCGGGTGGGTGGGCTGACGAAGTTCGTGCCGTGGAACACATCGGTGGGCCCGACCAGCGACTCGATGCGCGGGTGGTCCGAGCGCGCCCACATCGACCGCAGGACGCGGGCCGGGACACGTCGGCCGACCTGGCGCACGCCGGGCGGCAGGTCGGTCAGGCGGCCCCCTCGCGCGGTCCACGTCGTGACCGCCGTCCTCGCGTCGACGCCTCGGCGTGCGGCGGCTGCGGGCAGCTCCGCGACGAGGTGCTCGACGTAGCGGCCGATGCCGGTCCGACGCCCGAGGAGCGGCGTGCCGTCGAGTGTCATGCGCACGAGCGTCATGATGGCACGGGGGTGCGAGCCCTCCTGGCGCGGTGGCCGCGCGCCCCCTACCGTCGGGGACACGGCGGCGTGGCCGAGGCGCGCGGGTCGCCCGACGGGCTGCGACTAAGATGTCGGCCGGTCGCTTGAGCATGCACCCGCCCGGAACCGGATGGAGCCCCCACGTGTCTGTGTACGACCTCGGATCGATCGACATGGACGCACCGAACTCGAGCCACGTGCTCGTCGTCGACCTCGTCGGGCCCGGCAAGCGGGTGCTCGACGTCGGGTGCTCGACCGGGTACCTGGGCAAGGAGCTGATCAGCCGCGGCTGCACCGTCGACGGCGTCGAGATCGAGCCCGAGGCGGCAGAGGTCGCCCGGACCCATCTCCGGAACGTCACCGTGCTCGACCTGGACCAGGACGAGCTGACGAGCGTGGGCGAGGAGCAGTACGACTGCATCATCTTCGCCGACGTGCTCGAGCACCTGATGCGGCCACAGGCGGCGCTCAAGCAGGCGGTCCGCCTGCTGGCGCCCGGCGGGAGCATCGTCATCTCCGTGCCGAACGTCGCCCACGGTGCGCTGCGCCTCGGGCTCCTGCAGGGCCGCTGGGAGTACCAGGAGACGGGCCTGCTCGACCGGACGCACATCCGGTTCTTCACGCGGTCGACCCTGGTCGAGCTCGTCCACGCCGCGGGGCTGTCCGTCACCCGCCTGCGATCCACCACGCTCGACCCGCTCGCGTCGGAGATCGCCCTCGACCGTGAGAACCTCCCCGAGGCCCTGGTGTCGTGGGTGCGGACGCAGGAGGAGGCGTTCAACTACCAGTACGTCGCCCTCGTGACGCCCGGCACGGATCGCGACGTGCCGCCGGTGGAGCCGGCGGGGATCGTCCCGATGATGGAGGAGATCCACTACGGCTCGGAGCGGCTGGAGGACATCGGCGCCGTCCAGGCGGAGCGGAACGAGCTGCGGCGCAAGGTCCTCACCCTCCGCGACCACGCGGTCGGGGCCGAGGCCGAGCTGGGACAGGCTCGCCGGGACCGCGAGAGCGCGGAGGCGGCCCGCGACGCCGCGCTCCAGGAGCTCGAGGCACTCCGTGCGTCGGCGAGCTGGCGGCTCGGCCAGCTCGCGGTCGCGCCCTTGAGCAAGGCTCGCCGCACACTCCGAGGTCGCGCGTGACGAGTAGCGTCATGCCCCTCATCTCGATCCTCACACCCGTCTACGACCCACCGGTGGAGGCGCTGCGCGCCACGGTGGCGTCGGTGACGTCCCAGGGCTTCGGTGCGTGGGAGCTGATCCTCGTCGACGACCGGTCCACGGACCCCGCCGTCGCGCAGCTGCTGCGTCAGCTGGCGGCGTCCGACCCCCGCGTCGTCGTCGTCGAGCGGGAGACGAACGGTGGCATCGTCGCGGCGTCGAACACGGCCCTGGAGCGGGCCGAGGGAGAGTTCGTCGCGCTCCTCGACCACGACGACCTGCTGGCCGACGGTGCCCTCCAGGCGGTCGCGGACGCACTCGCGCCCGACGTCGACTACCTCTACACGGACGAGGACAAGGTTGGCGCGGACGGGACCTTCTACGACGTGTTCGCCAAGCCGGTCTGGTCGCCCGAGCGGCTGCGCAACCAGATGTACACCGGGCACCTCTCCGTCCTGCGGACCTCGGTGGTGCGTGAGGTCGGCGGGTTCGTCGAGGGCTCGGACGGGTCGCAGGACCACGACCTGGTCCTGCGTGTGACCGAGCGCGCCCGCCGCGTGGTCCACCTGCCCGGTGTGCACTACCACTGGCGGGCGATCGCGGGGTCGACCGCGCAGGACCCGGACGCGAAGCCCTACGCGTGGACCGCCGGCGTCGCGGCCGTGCAGCGGCACCTCGACCGGGTGGGGATCAACGGGAGGGCGGAGTTCGGGCCGGTCCCGGGCACCTACCACGTCCGGCGCCGGCTGGACCCGTCGACCAAGGTCAGCGTCGTCATCCCGACGCGCGGCTCGACCGGCCTCGTGTGGGGGGAGAGGCGGTGCCTGGTGCTGGAGCTCGTGCGCTCCCTGGTCCGGCACAGCACCCACGCCAACCTCGAGATCGTCGTCGTGTACGACGAGGGCACCCCTGGGCCGGTCCTGGACGAGCTCCGCCTGCTCACGGGCGCGCGAGGCGTGTTCGTCCCCTTCCTCGAGCCCTTCAACTTCAGCGCGAAGTGCAACGTGGGCTATCTCGCGTCGACCGGTGACGTGGTGCTGTTCGTGAACGACGACACCGAGCTGGTGACCCCGGACCTCGTGGAGCAGCTGGGCGCGCTCCTCCTCGACGAGGGTGTCGGGGCGTCCGGGGCGCGGCTCCTGTTCGCCGACGGCAGCCTGCAGCACGGCGGCCACGTCTACGTGAAGGGCGACATCACGCACGCGGGCTTCAAGGCGCCCCCGGGTACCGCCGGACCGTTCAGCGCGTACCACGTCAGCCGTGAGGTCTCCGGCCTGACCGCCGCGTGCGTCGCCGTGCGGCGGGAGACCTTCGAGGACGTGGGGGGATTCTGCGAGGAGCTGCCCGGCAGCTTCAACGACGTCGACTTCTCACACAAGATCGCTGCCGCGGGTCTGCGCCTGGTGTGGGCCGCCAATGCGACGATGTACCACTTCGAGTCCCTGACCCGCGACTCCACCGTCCTCCAGTGGGAGTACGACATGGTCATGCACCGATGGGGGACCCCGAAGGTCGACCCCTACTTCCCGGGCTACCGAGCCGAGGTCTGATCGCGCGGTCGGAGCGGGCCGTGGGCAAGCGCTCGTGACCGCGGGACTGCGGGCACGGCCGAGGACAGGGAGATTCAGTGGGCCACAGCACAGCGGAGTCGACGGAGCGCCGTCCCGGGGTGGTGTCGGTCGTGCTCGTGAACTATCGGGGCGCCGAGGACACCATCGTCTGCCTGCGGTCGCTCGCCGAGGTCGACTGGCCGGTGGACCGCCTCGAGCTGATCGTGGTCGACAACGCGTCAGGTGACGGCTCGGCGGAACGCATCTCGCGCGAGGTGCCCGGGGTGACCGTGCTCGACGCCGGGGCGAACCTGGGATTCGCCGGCGGTTGCAACCTCGGCGTCCGCCACTCGACCGGGGAGTACGTCGCGTTCATCAACAACGACGCCCGGCCGGACGAGGGGTGGGTCCGCGCCGCGGTCGAGGTGCTCGAGGCGGACCGCGACGTGGCATCGGTCGCGAGCAAGGTGCTGGACTGGGACGGGCGCACGATCGACTACGTCGACGGCTCGCTCACCTGGTTCGGCATGGGCTACAAGCGCGAGGTGGGAGCGCCCGTCTCCGACCGGTGGGACGTGCCGCGGGACGTGCTCTTCGGCACCGGCGCCGCGATGTTCGTGCGGGCCGACGTCTACGAGCGCGTCGGCGGGTTCGACGAGCGCTTCTTCATGTTCTACGAGGACGTGGACCTCGGCTGGCGCCTCAACCTGCTCGGTCACCGCGTGCGCTACGTGCCCGGATCCGTGGCGTTCCACCGGCACCACGTGACCATGAACAAGTTCGGCAGCTACCGCGAGAGCTACCTGCTGGAACGCAATGCCCTGATGTCGATGTACAAGAACCTCGGCGACGAGGCCCTGCACCGGGCCCTGCCCGCCGCGATGGCCCTGGCGGTGCGCCGCTCCTTCGCCCGGACGGACCTCGACCCCGACCAGCTCGACCTGCAGCGTTCGCCGGGCGGCGACGACGTGCCGGACGTCACCATCCCCAAGATGGCGCTCACCGGTCCGCTCGCGCTCGACCACTTCGTCGAACAGCTGCCGACGCTCGCGAGGTCACGCCGGGAGCTCCAGGCGGACCGGCGGCGCGGGGACCGTGAGCTGCTGCCGCTGTTCCGTGAGGCGATGGAGCCCGCCTACCCGCACCCCCGCTACGTCGCCGGATACCAGGCCGTGGTGGACGCCTTCGGCATCGCCGAGGTGTTCTCGTCCCGGCACCGCATCCTCGTGATCACCGGCGAGCCGCTCCTGTCGACGATGGCCGGCCCGGCCATCCGCGCATGGGAGATCGCTCGGCGGCTGGCACCCGAGCACGACGTGCGGCTCGTCTCCACCGTCGGGGCCGAGACGAGCCATCCCGACTTCCGCGTCGAGTACGCGGGCGGGACGGGCCTGAAGGAGCCCACGGGCTGGGCAGACGTGATCATCTTCCAGGGCTTCGTCATGGAGCAGGCGCCGTGGCTGGCGCGCTCGTCGAAGATCCTCGTGGCCGACGTGTACGACCCCATGCACCTCGAGCAGCTCGAGCAGGGTCGGGACCTCGGACCGGTGGGCCGCGCGGACGCCGTCATGGAGACGACGCGGGTCCTCAACCGGCAGCTCCGCCGCGCCGACCTCGTGCTGTGCGCCTCCGACAAGCAGCGCGACTTCTGGCTCGGGCAGCTCGCCGGCCAGGGGCGGGTGAACCCGGCGACGTACGACGAGGACAACGCGCTCGGATCCCTGCTCCGGGTGGTGCCGTTCGGGCTGCCCGACGAGCCACCGGTCCAGCGCACGCACGGTGTGCGCGGCGTCGTCCCGGGGATCGGTGCCGACGACAAGGTCGTGATCTGGGGCGGCGGGATCTACAACTGGTTCGACCCGGTCACCCTGATCCGCGCTGTCGACCGGTTGCGGCGGCGTCGGCCCGACGTGCGCCTGTACTTCATGGGGCTCAAGCACCCCAACCCCGGGGTGCCCGCCATGCGCGTGGCCGTCGAGGCGCGTCAGGTCGCCGAAGAGCTCGGGCTGCTCGGGACGCATGTGTTCTTCAACGAGGGCTGGGTGCCCTACGACCAGCGCGCCGACCACCTCCTGGACGCCGACGTCGGGGTGTCGACCCACCACGACCACGTGGAGACGGCGTTCAGCTTCCGCACGCGGATCCTCGACTACCTGTGGGCGTCCCTCCCGGTCGTGACGACGACCGGGGACACCTTCGGCACGCTGATCGAGCGGCACGGGCTCGGCCGGACGGTGCCGCCGGGCGACGTGGCAGCACTCGAGGCGGCGCTGGAGGAGATGCTCTACGACGACGCCGCTGCGGCCGCCGCCCGGGCGGCGGTGCAGGCCTACGCGCAGAAGCTCAGGTGGAGCGAGGTCCTCTCCCCGGTCGTCGAGTTCTGCCGCTTCCCACGTCGGGCCGCCGACCTCGTGGGTGCGCTGCCCGACGCCGGGCTGGCCCTGCGACGCTCGTCGACGCAGCCCACCGGCGTCCGGGCGGACCTGGCGCTGGTCGGCCGCTACCTGCGCGAGGGGGGCGTCCCAGAGCTCGCGCGACGGGTTCAGGGACGGTTGAGCAAGCGTGGGCAGCAGTCCGAGTTCGACGACGACGACGCCTAGACACGCCTCCCGGACGACGAGGGCACCTCGGACTCACACCACCGAGCGGTAGGCCAGCAGCGTCCGCCGCGCCGTCTCCTCCCAGGAGTAGCGTCCGGCAGCGACGAGGCTCGCGCGCGCGAGCTCCTCGTGCCGCGGGCCGACGGCGTCGTGCAGTGCGGCGGCCAGGGCCTCGTGGTCTCGCGGGTCGACCAGCAGGGAGGCCCCGACGCCGATCTCCGCCGTCGACGTCCCCGCGGAGGTGACCACCGGGACGCCGTGGCTCATGGCCTCGAGGACCGGGAGGCCGAAGCCCTCCCACAGCGACGGGAAGGCGAACACGCGGGCGCCCGCGTACGCGGCGTGCAGGCCGCGCTCCGAGAGCCTGCCGAGCACGTGCACGCGACCGGCCGGTGCAGCCGAGTCGAGGGCCACCGAGCCCCACCCGGTGGGCCCGACGAGGACCAGGTCGAGCTCGGGCTCGGCGCGCGCGAGCTCGCCGAAGGCGCGCAGCAGGGTCCCGACGTTCTTGCGGGGCTCGAGGGTGCCGCACCACAGGACGTAGGGGCGCCGCAGCCCGTGCTCCCTGCGGAACGCCGCGACCTCCTCGTCGACCACGTCGATCCGGGTCGCGGCGAGCGGCACGGTGACGACGCGGTCCTCGGCGATCCCGGCCTCCCGGCAGTCCGCGGCGGTGGTCTCGGACGGGACGAGCACGAGGTCCGCCTCGCGACGCACGACGTCGAGCGCGCGCGTGAAGAAGCGGTTGCCCCGCGTGGTGAAGTGCTCCGGCGTGCGCCGGAAGGCCAGGTCGTGCACCGTGACGACGAGCGGCGCGCGGCGAGGCGGGACGGCCCAGGTCGTCGCGTGGACCACCTCGGCGTCGGGCGGCACCGACGACAGCGGACGGCGCAGATGGTTCCACGCGTCGTAGAGCGCCCGCCGGGGAAGCGGGGAGAACCTGACCGGCACCGGCAACGCCCCGGACGCCGGTGGCCCCGGGTGTCGCGCGGCGAGCCCGGTGACCTCGACCTGGGGCGTCCGTGCGAGCTCGCCCGCGAGCGCGCGGACGTAGGTGCCGGACCCGCCGGGAACCGGCTGGTACAGCTGCTCCACCGTCATCGCGACGCGCAGGACGGAGTCGGTGGCGGGCATCCCGCCAGCCTAGTGACCGATATCCTCGCCAGGTCCCGCGACCGCTGGGCGCCCGGGCGAGACGAGGAGTGCGAGCGGATGCGGGTGCTGGTGGACGCGACCGCGATCCCGCCGGACCGGGGAGGCGTCGGACGGTACGTCGACGAGCTGGTCCCCGCCCTGGCACGGCAGGGGATCGACCTGGTCGTGGTCGCGCAGGCCCGGGACGAGGAGGCGCTCGCCGCGCGCGCACCGGGAGCGCTGGTGGTGCCGGCGGCGAGCCGGACGTCGGGCCGCGCGGCCCGCCTGCTCTGGGAGCAGGCCGGCCTGCCCGCCCTGGTGCGCAGGGTGGGCGCCGACGTCCTGTTCAGCCCGCACTACACGATGCCGGCGCTCGCCGGCGTGCCCGTCGTGGTGACGCTGCACGACGCCACGTTCTTCAGTCATCCCCTGGCGCACTCCGCCCTGAAGCGGCGCTTCTTCCGGGCGGCGACGCGGGTCGCAGTGCGCCGCGCTGCCGCGCTCGTGGTCCCGTCCGCGGCGACCCGCGACGAGGTGCTGCGGTACGTCGGGGGCGACGCGTCGAAGTTCCACGTCGCGCACCACGGCGTGGACACCGGTCGCTTCCACCCGGTCCCGCAGGACGAGCGTGAGCGGGTCCGCGCGGCCCTCGGGGTGGGTGACCGACCGTACGTCGCCTTCCTCGGGACCCTGGAGCCCCGCAAGAACGTCCCTGCCCTCGTCGCGGGATGGATCCGTGCCGTCTCCGGGCGCGCCGAGCCGCCCGCCCTGCTCCTCGCCGGCGCACCGGGGTGGGACGAGCAGGTGGACCCCGCGCTCGCCGCCGTGCCCGACGGACTGACGGCCCGTCGGCTCGGCTACCTGCCCCTCGAGGACCTGGCTCCCTTCCTCGCCGGTGCGCAGGTGGTCGCCTACCCGGCCCTCGGCGAGGGCTTCGGCCTGCCCGTGCTCGAGGCCATGGCGTGCGGGAGCGCCGTCCTCACCACGCGCGAGCTGTCACTGCCCGAGGTCGGTGGCGACGCGGTCGCCTACAGCGGGACCGACGCCGCGTCGATCGCCACGGTGCTGGCGGAGCTGCTCGACGACGCACCGCGCCGGGCCGACCTGGCCCGGCGCGGGATCGAGCGCGCGGCACGGTTCACCTGGGATGCCGCCGCCGCGGTCCACGTCGCGGCCTTCCGGGCCGCCGACGCTCAGGCGCGCAGGGACGCGCGGTAGCCCTCGACCGACTCGAGGGTCGGCAGCAGGCCCTGCGCCGCGGCCTGCGCGAGGCTGGGCGACGCGGCGTCCTTCTCGGACAGCTGCGGCGTCAGCGGGCTTCCGTCGCGTGCGGCCGTCGGCCACTCGATGCCGATCTCCGGGTCGAGCGGGTGGATGCCGTGCTCGCGACCCGGCGAGTACGGGGTCGAGCACAGGTACATGACCGTCGACCCGTCCTGCAGCGCCATGAAGGCGTGACCGAGACCCTCGCCGAGGAAGATCGACCGGCGGTCGACGTCGTCCAGGAGGACGGCGTCCCACTGGCCGAACGTGGGGGAGCCGACGCGGATGTCGACGACGACGTCCAGCACGGCCCCGGACGCGCAGGTGACGTACTTGGCCTGACCGGGCGGGACGTCGGCGAAGTGCACCCCCCGGACGACGCCGGCGGCGGAGACCGAGAGGTTGGCCTGGGCCAGGGTGAGGTCGTGACCCGTCGCCTCCGCGAACGGCGCCCCCTGGAAGTACTCCAGGAAGACCCCTCGGGGATCGCCGAACTGGCGCGGGGTGATCTCCCAGGCTCCCGGTACCCGGAGCTCGCGGTAGGTCATGCTGGTCCTCTCTCACGGTGGACGGACGGTCCACACCCTAGCGAGGCGGCTACGCTGGCCGGGCTCCGGCACCGGGCCGGGGACCCGCGCGGACGGTGCGGGAGACCTCCGTGGAGGCGATGTCGTCGTGCGCTGGTTGGTCGTCGGATCCGGCGGGATGCTCGGTCAGGACCTGGTCGCGACGCTGAGGGACCGCGGTGAGGTCGTGATCACGCCGTCAGCGTCCGAGCTCGACATCACCGCGGTGGTAGCACCGTGGCGGGAGGTCGACGTCGTCGTGAACTGTGCCGCCTACACCGCCGTGGACCGGGCGGAGGAGGACGAGGCCGCCGCGTTCGCCGTCAACGCCGTCGGCGCCGCGCACGTGGCGCGGGCCGCCCGCCAGTCGGGCGCCCGCCTGGTGCACATCTCCACGGACTACGTCTTCGAGGGGCACGCCACGGCCCCGTACGCCGAGGACGCGCCCTTCGCGCCGCGCTCCGCGTACGGGCGGACGAAGGGCGCGGGGGAGTGGGCGGTCCGCGCCGAGGCCCCGGACAGCCTCGTCGTCCGCACGGCGTGGCTGTACGGGGCGCACGGGAGCTGCTTCCCCCGGACCATCGTCCGGGTGGCGCGGGAGCGCGGTGCGCTCGAGGTCATCAACGACCAGGTCGGGCAGCCGACCTGGACCATGGACCTCGCCGACCTGGTGCACCGGCTCGTCGCGGCGCGGGCGCCCGCGGGCACGTACCACGGGACCTCGGGCGGCCAGACCTCCTGGCACGGGTTCGCGTCCGCGGCGGTGGCGGCGGCCGGCCTCGACCCCGCGATCGTGGCGGAGACCACCAGCGAGCACTACGTGCGTCCCGCCCCACGGCCCTCGTACTCGGTGCTCGCGCACGGAGCTCTCGAGAGCATCGGCGTGACCCCGATCGGGGACTGGGCGGACCGGTGGCGCGAGGCCGCGCCCGTGGTGCTCGCCGACTGAGGCGACCGACGCCTCAGGGCACCGTCACCGACACGCACTGGAACGCCGGGTTCGGGCCGTTGCTCGCATCGATTCCGTAGGCGCAGACCTGCCGCACGCCCGGAGCCGCGGGGACCGACAGCGTGTAGCCGTGGTTCGGTCCCGTGCGGTACGCCGCGGCGACGTCCGTGCGCTCGGCGTCCGCGATCAGCGCATCGCCCCAGCGTCCGTCGACGTAGACGTGCACGCCGATCGCCGCGGGGGTGTCGGGGTCGAGCGCCCAGCCGGAGAGGGTCACGCGACCGCTGCTCGCTGTCGCCGCATCGATCACGCCGATCGGCGCCGCGTTCGTCCCGGCCACGGACGTGACGCTCACGTTCCGGCAGTCCAGCGCGGACTCGACGAGCGTCGTGGAGTCCACGGCGCGCAAGCAGACCTGGTGCGCACCGGTGGTCGCGGTCCAGGCGGCGGCGTACCCGTGCAGGTCGCCCTTGCCGTAGGCGGCGCCGACGTCGGCACGGCGGACGTTCGCCGTGCGGCTGGCGACCTGGGCGCCGTCGACGTAGATGTTCACCGTGATCGGTGCCGAGGTGTTGGGGTCGAGCGCCCATCCGCTGACCGTCATGGTGGACGCGCGCTGGGTCACGGCGTCGATCACGCCGATCGGCGGCGACTGCACCGGAGAGGTCGCGGTGAACGTCCGGCACCCGAGCGCCGGGTTCGTCCCACCCGCGGTGTCGATGCCGTAGGCGCACACGGTGTGCCTGCCGGCCGTCGCGACGAACGTCGCCTCGTAGCCGTGCGACGGGCCGATGCCGTACGCCGCCCCGACGTCCGGGCGTGACGTGCCGGCATCCACGGCGGTGGCCCAGCCACCGTCGACGTAGAGGTGCACACCGATCGCGGCCGGGCTGTCGGGGTCGAAGGCCCAACCGCTCACCGTGACCTCGGTGCCGTTGACCCGCACCGCGTCGACCACGCCGACCGGGGCCTTGTTGGACACGGAGACGATCCGGCATCCCAGCTCGGGGTTGATCCCGCCACCCGAGTCGATCGCGTAGACGCACACCCGGTGCGGTCCGGTGCTCGCGGGGACCGACAGCTGGTAGCCGTGCAGCTCGCCCTTGCCGTAGGCGGCGGCGACATCGGGCCGGGGGATCGCGGCGGTCATGGCGCCGGCCCAGCCACCGTCGACGTAGACGTGCACGGCGATCGGCTGGACGGTGTCGGGGTCGAGCGTCCAGCCGCCGACGGTGATCGACGTCGGTCCGGTGCTCACCGCATCCAGGGTCCCGATGGGTGCGCGCTGGGTGGTCGGGCCGAACCACTGGCGGAAGTACAGCCAGAAGTTCCGGTTGCCGTAGGCCGAGCACGCGTCGCCGGTGCCGTACCCCGCGGCGAGCGCGGCGGCATTCGGTTGGTAGGGCGTGTAGTTGTAGAGCCCCGCCGTCGCCTGGTTCTGGATGTAGACGGACGAGCTGCCGCACGCGCTGTTGGGGTGGAACCGCACGTTGTTGACGATTCCCGCTCGGTGGCTGTACCGCGTCGGGTTGAGGGCGTAGTTCCGGAGCTGGGCCGCGGCGGAGTACACCTGGTTGAAGAAGCCGTAGTACTGCGCGTCGCACGGTGCGGTGTCGGGGCAGCCGAAGCCCATCGCCGAGCGGTAGCGCGCAGGGTAGAGCCCGGCACCGGACCCGGTGACGAGGCCCTGCTCCTTCTGGAGCATGACGATGAGGACCTGGGGGTTGATGCCGCAGGCGGTCGCGACCTTGGAGATGATGGTCGCCGCCGACTCGGCGGGGGCGCCGACGTAGGTCCCGGCGCACCTGTCCGTGGCGGGACGGGTCCAGGTGTCCTGCGTGAAGTCCTTGAGGCACGGCGTCCCGTCGGTCCCGGGCCGGCACGATGCCCCCCGGGAGTTGAGGAAGACCTGGATGTCCCACGCGTTCATGGTGGTCGCGTCGTAGAACACCGCGTCACTGATGATGAGACCCGGTTCGAACCCGTCGGTCTCGGCCGCGATCGCGGGCGAGCCGGGAGCCATCACGGCGGCGAGCGTGCTCGCCACGAGCATCAGCACGGTCAGGACGGCTGTCCAGGCCGGCCGGTGTCGGGCGGAGCGGTGGGGCGTCACGGGACCGTGACCTCCGTGGCGACCGAGCGGCCCGTCGAGTCCGGGGACGAGTAGGTGACGGAGGCCACCCACGTGCCGGGCGCGAGCTGGGACCCCGGCACGCTCAGGAGGTCGCAGGACGTCGAGCTCGCGTCCGGGTAGGCCACCGACTCGGCGGACGCGGTGGAGGCGCCCATGGTGAGCGTCAGCAGGCAGGTCCCGGTGGTCTCGATGACGGGGACGAAGGCGCTCACCTCGACGGCGTCGGCCGCGTCGTTCCACACGGCGGACGTCACCGAGGGCACCGCGGTGGCGCGGCCGTCCGGAGCGGTCGCCGTGGGCTGCGGCGTCTGCACGTCCTGGTCCGAGACCGCCGTCGTGGGGCTCGGCGCGGGGGGCGTCGGCGCGTCCGAGGGCACGGCCGCGGTCTCGTCGGTGGCGGGGCCGGCAGGTCGGACCGTGGCGCAACCGCTCGTCACCGCGAGGAGGACGAGCAGGACGGGCAGGGCACGGGTCGCACGGTGCAGCGGTGGCATGTCGCCTCGGGAGTCAGGGGACGGATGACGAGTAGCCCACGCTAGCCGCAGGCACCTGGTGAGCTCGGGAGGCACGGCCCGGCAGCCGCAGCCCGACCGGGTGAGATCGGCGAGCGGCGCGCACGACCTGGCCTAAGGTCCATGTCGTGCCCGACATGACGCGCGACGCCGCGCCGGCCCGTACCCGCCTACGCCAGCCGGCGCCTCGCACCCGTGAGCCCGCGCCCCGTCGATGGCACGTCGCCGTGCCGCTCGGTCTCGCCGTCGCTGCCGCCACGCTCCTCGTGACGCACCTCGTGCTGCCGGGCGTGCTCGCGCTGGCTGCCCTCTGCCTGCTCGCCGTCCTGGTCCCGACGTCGCGCGAGCTGTCGCGGCGGGTCCTCGTCGCCGGCGCGACGTTCCTCGGCTGGGCGCCGCTGATGTGGCTCTGGAAGCTGCCCGTCAGTCACGCCGCCCTGCTCCTCGCGATCCTCGCGGGGCTCCTGTCGGGCTGGCTCGTCCTGGACGGACCGCCGGGCCGACGCGCTGCTCGTCTGCTCCCGCGCGTGCGCCCCGCCGACCTCGGCGTCCTCGTGAGCGCGCTGCTCGTCGCGGCCCTGTACAAGCCCCTCCTCGTCTCCACGACGGCCGAGGTGGCCCTCACCAGGTTCCTCAAGGGATGGGACAACACCGCGCACTTCGACATGGCGGGCATGATCGTCCGCCACGGCGTGCTGATCAACCGGCTCGACTCCGGGCCCGGCGGGGACTGGGCGTACCTGCAGTACCCGCAGGGCTTCCACGCGGCGGTGGCCGTCCTGATGGAGGCGGTGGTCGGGCCCGACGCCCTGCCCAGCCAGCTCGTCCAGGCCTACGGCCGCGGGTCGGCGCTCATCTGCCTCCTCACAGTCGTCACCGTGGTCGCGGGGGTGTGCTCCGTCCCGGCGATGCGTCGCCGACCCGCGCTCGCGCTGCCGTCCGCCGTGCTCGTGACGTCGACCTTCGTCCTGGGCCCCGGCGGGATGGTCCTGCACGACGGTTTCCCGAACTTCCTGGTCGCGGCCGCGATGCTCGCGTGCATCCCCCTGATCGTGGCGCAGATGCACCGGCCGACCTCGCTGCCGCTGCTGGTGGCGCTGGGTGGAGCAGGGCTGGCGGTCGCGCACAACTGGGCGCTCCTGCTCATCGTGGGTGCGGTCGGTGCGCTGGGCGTGCTTCTGCCCCTGCGCCGGCGCCGCTGGCCCGACGACGTGAAGGGCTGGGTGCCCGCCGCGATCGTCTCGGCGCTGGTGGTGGTCGGAGCAGGGATCGCCTGGTCCATGCTGCGCCACCAGCCGCCGCTCGGGGAGCTGCTCGACACCCCGGGAGGCGTCTCGCCGATGCCCGTGAGCACCATGATCATGACTGCTGCGCTCGCGCTCTCCGCGTGCGTCGCGGCCGTGCTGAGGCTGGAGAAGGGCGCCGGTACGCGGTCCGGCACGCTCGTGCGGACGGCGTGGGCCGGCGTGCCGATGCTGCTCGGGACGGCTCTGGTCGTCGGCGTCGCCTGGGCGCAGGTCGTCGGCAACGGCGACGTCAGCTACTACTTCTGGAAGTCCGCGCTCGCGATGCAGCTCGTCGGGGTCGTCGTGCTGGTCCTGCAGCTGCCCTCGGTGCTCCCGGCCGCGCGCGTCCGGCCGGGCCTGTCGGCCCGCGTCGGCGCAGCGGCGAGCAGCCTCCTGGCTGCCGGCGCGGCGGGACTCGTCTACGGGCTGCCGATGGTGCAGTTCATCACGCTCTGGTCGGGTGCTGCGCCCGGCGCCGCAGCACGGCAGGACGCCGTCGCCACGGCGTTGACGGGCCCCTCCGTCGACGCGCAGATCCTCCTGCAGGCTGCCGACCGGGACGCCGCCTCCCAGGACGGCGCACTGAGGATGCTGCTGCCGTTCCCGTCCTCGAAGCAGAATCACCCGATCCTCGTGTCCCAGTGGTACAGCGCCCTGACGGGGACGTGGACGAACCAGACCCAGGAGCTGTTCTTCTCGGTGCCCGGGCCGGAGGCGAGTGACGACGAGATCGTCGAGGCGGCCCAGACGCTGCTGGACAGCGACGAGCGCGTCGTCGTCCTTGTCGGTCCGACCATCCTCGACCAGGTGAGGGACGAGGTCCGGCCGGCCGACGCGGAGCGTGTCCAGCCCTGGTGAGGGCGTCGGGGCCGTCCGTCGCTGACGGACGGCCCCGCCCGACCGGTGAACCCCGTCAGGGAACCCGGACCACCCGGCAGGCGAGCTCCGGGTTCATCCCGCCCGAGGAGTCGATCGCATAGCCGCAGACGCGGTGCGAGCCGGCGGCTGCCGGCACGAGCACGGAGAAGCCGTGGGCGTCGCCCCGGCCCAGCGCGGCGCCGACGTCGGGTCGCGGTGCGGAGGCGGTGACCGCCGTCCCCCATCCGCCGTCGACGTAGACGTGCACGCCGATCGGCGCGTCGGTGTCGGGGTCGACTGCCCAGCCGGTCAGCTGGATGCCGCCCGCGACGCCGACGGCGGAGTCCAGCGACCCCACGGGCGGCGCGTTGCGCACCGTCACCATCCGGCACGTGATCTCGGGGTTGACCCCGCCGTTGGTGTCGATGGCGTAGGCGCACACGCGATGCGCGCCCGGTGTGAGCGGCAGCGTGAGCGTGAAGCCCCGGTTGCCCGTGACGCCGTACGCGGCGTTCACGTCCGGGCGCGGCAGGGACGTGGTCGTGGCTCCTCCCCAGCCCCCGTCCACGTAGACGTGGACGCCGATCGCGCTCGTGCTGTCGGGGTCGAACGCCCAGCCGGAGAGCGTCACCCCGGTCGGTGACACCTGCACCGAGTCCATGGCTCCGACCGGCGGCCGTCCTACCTCCACGGTCCGGCATCCGAGGAACGCGTTGATCCCGGTGGGCTGGTTGA
The DNA here is from genome assembly GCA_963521045.1 of uncultured Actinotalea sp. Lineage (GTDB taxonomy): Bacteria > Actinomycetota > Actinomycetes > Actinomycetales > Cellulomonadaceae > Actinotalea. Next base: position 4,427 of record CAUQTR010000004.1, on the reverse strand, counting down.
TCCCGTAGGCGCACACGTCGTGCCGACCCGCGCTCGCGGGGAACGTGGCGTCGAAACCGTGGTTGTCGCCCCGGCCCCAGACGGCGCCGACATCCGGCCGGTAGCCGTTCGCCGTCGTGGACTGCAGCGAGTCGCGCAGGTACACGTGCACGGTCACCGGTCCCGTGACGTCGGGATCGAGGACCCAGCCCGTGACCCTGATCGACGAGTCCGTGGCAGTCACTGAGTCGAGCGCGCCGATGGGCTCAGCGTTGCTCACGGTCTTCCAGTCGCAGCCGAACAGCACGTCGTTGCCCGCGCCCACGTTCTCCGCGCTCACGCACACCTGATGGGCCCCGGCGCCGGCGGGTATCACCGCGGAGAAGCCGTGTCGCGTGCCGCTGCCGGGGAAGTGCGCGGCGAGGTCGGGTCGGTCGATGTCGGCCGCCAGCGCGTGCGGCACCCCGTCGATCGTCACGGTCACCCGCAACGAGGCGGTCGACTCGGGGTCGAGCGTCCACCCGCCCACCTGGATGCCCGCGCTCGTCCCGCGGAAGGAGTCGAGCGACCACAGCGGGGAGGCGTGCACCGCCGCGTTCGTCAGCTCGGCGGCGCGAGCGCGGATGTACGGCATGGCGTCGAACAGCCCTTGGCCGGGGCACGACGTCAGCTGGGCGTCCCGGTGGGAGTAGATCGTCGGGAAGGTGACGACCGTTCCCTCCGGGTACTTGCTGGCACCGCCACCGGACACCATCGTCACGGTGCTGCCGGCCAGGATCCGGTGCGTGCGGAACTTCCAGGAGATCACCTGGCTGAGCGACTCGAGCAGGGCCGGTGTCGGCGCCGCCGAGCCGTACTCGCCGATGGCGGCGACGCCGATCGTGCGGCTGTTGAAGCCACCGGTGTGGACGCCGATGACCGACATCGTGATGCTGCCGGCGCGGCCCTCGAAGACCCGGCCGAACTTGTCGACCAGGAAGTTGTACCCCAGGTCGCACCAGCCACGGCCGCCGTCCGCCTCCGGGCGCGTGTGGTAGGCGTAGAAGCCCCGGATGATCCCGGCCACGTCCTCGGGCCCGTAGGCGTTGCTGGACGCCGTGTGGTGCACGGCGGCCGCCTGGGTGCGCGTCGAGAGGTCCGCGCTGCAGGTGCGCAGCGACTCGTCCGCACCCCACTGCGCGCGTGTGATGATCGCCGGCCCGGGGGCCGGAGCGGTGCGCAGGCCGGCGTCGTGGATCACCGCCTCGGTGCTCGTCGACGCGTCCTCGACCGCGGCGCTCGCGGGAGGTCCGCCGGCCTCGGCGTCGGAGGGGGGCCCGCCGGCGGCCGGGTCCTCGGGTGCTTCGCCCGGGTCGACCAGGACGGCCTTCAGGCCGGTGACGCGCCCCTCCGACGCCTGGGCCCAGACCTGCAGGCCGTCGGCATCGACGGCCACGACCGGGTCGGTGCCCGACCGTGCACCGCCTGCGGCGAGGTCGTCCGCGCCGCCAGGGTCCGGGGCGACGTCGGACGAGCCCACGGCCGCCCAGTCCGTCCACACGCCGTCCTGGCGCACCCGGTACCGCACGACGGGCTCGACCAGCTCGGCACTCGCGTCCCACGTCAGGCCGAGCACGGAGAACGGCGCGGTCGACAGCTCACCCGTCAGCACGTCGGGGTCCGGCGTGGTCGCCTCGCTCTGGGCCGCGCCGGTGTCGGCGGTGGCCGAGGCCGGTGTCCAGGCGGCTGCCGTGACGAAGGTCGCCGCGCCGGCGTCGGCCGGGCCGGTCGACGCCTGGGACTCGTCGATCGTCCCCGAGGGCGACTCCGGGACCGGTGTCGGTGCCTGCGGCGGCGTCGTCGGCTCGGGGGACTGCGTCACGACGCCCGGGTCCGTCTCCTCGACGGGCAGCGGCGCGCTCTCCGGCAAGGCGTCCAGAGCGGACGTGTCGATCCCGGAGAGGTCGAGCTCGGCCACGCTCACGGTGTCGTCCGCGCCGTCGGCGCTGCCGGCGGCGCGTGCGGTCTCGAACGTGGTCCCGATCGCGCTCGTGACGGCCAGCGCCCCGAGCGCGACGACCGAGGTGATCCGTCGCATGTCCTGCCCCCTTGCCCGTTGCGTCGACGCCTTGAGTGCGCGCGTCCCCGTCATTGGACCACGTGGTCGTCGGGGGCCCGGACCGACACACGAGGCGCACGGACCGCGTGACCGCCGGGCCGTACGGGCCGTCGTGGCGGATATCCTCGCTGCGGTCCCGTGCCGCGCCCGTGACCCATCCCGATCTCCGGTCCCGAGGAGCATGAGTTCATGAGGCAAGCCGACGTCCGCCCGAGGCGTGCCCTCCGCGACCGGGTGACCGACCTCCTGCTCTCCGCCTGGACACGTGCGGTGCGACCGTCGCGGCTGCCGTTGGCCCGGCAGATCACCCTCGGCCTGCTCGCCTTTCTCGTCATCTTCCTCGTCCTGGTCGTCACGGGCGTCAACGGGTCGTCCATGGGGCTGCTGTACACCGAGCTCTTCGGCGGGCGCGACCCGCGGCTGCTGGCCGGGGGCCCTCGTGGCGTCCGCAGCGACGAGTGGCTCGTGGTCACCCCGCTGACCGTCGCGCAGGTGGAGCAGGGGCTGCCGCGGATCAGCGAGCTCTTCCCCGGCGGGTTCGACACGTCGATCGTCTGGGACCTGCCGTACCGCGACTGGTCCGTGCTCCTGCGACCCCACATGTGGGGCTTCTTCTTCCTCCCGCTCGACAACGCGTACGCGATCAAGTGGTGGCTGCCGTTCTTCGTGCTCATGGCGACGCTGTTCGTCCTGCTGTGCGTGCTGTGGCGCCGGCCGCTCGCCGCGTTCGCCGTCGCGGGCGCGTTCGGTGCGTCGCCGTTCTTCCAGTGGTGGTTCGGTGCCGGGAGCTTCTGGCCCCCAGCGTGCGCGCTGGCCGCCTGCGTGGGCGTCATCGTGATGCTGCGGACGGACCGGGCGTGGCTGCGCTGGACGATCGGCGGCGGCGTGGCCTACCTGGTGGCGGTCGCGGTGATCGGCCTGTACCCGCCGTACCTCATCCCGTCGCTGTACCCCGCGATCGGCTTCTGCGTCGGCTGGGTGTGCCTGCGCTCGTCGTTGAGCTGGAGCCAGCGGCTGCGCCGGGTGGCGCCGCTGGGCGTCGGCGCCGTCGCGGTCGGCGCGGTCGTGCTCGTCTACCTGCGCACGCGGGCCGAGACCGTGGATGCGGTGCTCTCGACCGTCTACCCGGGGCAGCGTCTGACGCCGACCGGCTTCGACGAGGGCTTCCCGACGGCGGCGATGTACGCGGGCGTCTTCGGTGCCGGGCTCGAGGCGGACCCGACCGGCTTCGCCCCCAACGCCTCCGAGGGGTCCAGCTTCCTGTTCTTCGGGTTGTTCCTGGTGCCGGTCGCGCTGTGGCTGCTCTGGTCGCGCTACCGGCGCGGTGACGGCGTCGACGGCCCGCTGGTCGGCGTGCTGCTGTCGCTCGCCCTGCTGATGGCGTTCATCTACATCCCCGGTTGGGACGCGCTCGCGCACCTGCTGTTCCTCGACCGCGTGGTCCAGCCACGCACGGTGATCGGTCTCGGCCTGGTCTCGATCCTGCTCCTCGCACTCGTCGTCGCGCGGCTCCGGGAGCAGCCCGAGCTGCGCGTCCCGTGGTGGACGGTCGCCGCGGCGGCGCTGCTCGTGCTCCTCCCGCACCTCGTCGTCCTCCGGCGGCTGCAGGCGGCCGCGCCGGACGTCCTCGCGGCGACACCGGCGTGGCCGGTGCTGGTGCTCCTGCTCACCGTCGCGACGGTCCTGTTCGCCCGGGGCAGGGCGACGTTGCCCGGGGTTCTGGTGGCCGCGGTGGCGCTGGTCGTCGGAGGCACGGTCAACCCCCTGTACCGCGGGGTCCTCGACCTGCGCGAGACGGAGGTCGGCCAGGTGGTCGAGGACGTCGAGGAGGCCGAACCGGGCGGCACGTGGGTGGCGGTCGGCGGACTCGGGGCGACGACCTTGCTCCGCGAGAGCGGCGTCGAGGCGGTGAGCGGGGTGCAGGCCTGGCCGTCGGACGAGCTCTGGGACGAGCTGGACCCCGACGGCTCGGACGAGGCCTCGTGGAACCGGTACGCCCACCTCAACTGGACCGCGGACCCGGCGGCGCCGGAGCTCGTCCTCGTCCAGAACGACGTGCTGCAGGTGCGCCTGGACTCCTGCGGAGAGTTCGGCCAGGAGAACCTCGACCACGTCCTCTCGTCCGTGAGGATCGACCAGGCGTGCCTGACCGAGCGGACGAGGGTCGATCAGGGCACGTCGACCTTCTTCGTCTACGACGTGGTGGAGCGCGAGGCGGCCTGAACGGCGGCGGCCGACGGGACCCGGCGGCGGTCCTCACCGACCGCGCGGTCCGTCGCCGGCACGAGGCCGGCGGAGCGACCAACCGAGGCACGCGCCCCGCGCGCGTTCGCCCAGGGCGGTCCCGGCT
>CAUQTR010000003.1:0-22056 GCA_963521045.1 uncultured Actinotalea sp. | reverse complement strand
GTCCAGCCCGGCCTCGCGCGCGCAGCCCGAGCCGTCGAGCACCGGGACGCCCGCGTCCTGGCGGACCTGGTCCGTCGCGGCGGACATGCCGGCGGCGACATCCGCCGGCACGTCCGACCCGGTTCCGCTCGGCGCCGCGGACGACGTCGGGCCGGGGTCCGTGCCCGGCTGCGGGGCACAGGAGGAGAGCCCGGCCAGGAGGGCAAGGGCCAGCAGGCCGCGTCCCGCGCTGGTGACTGCTGCGGCTGGCACAGGCCCATCGTGCCAGCCGCGCGAATCCGCACCGGGACGGACGTCGAGGGCGGGTCAATGAATGGGCTACTACTGTGTTCGCAGAGACATTCGGGGCGGTGAGGCGATGAATCAGCGGCGGCGTTTTCGAGGACGCCTGAATCGCTGGATCTGGGCCGTCATCGACGCATTTGTCTGGTTCGGTGCGATTCACGGCGCGACGTGGCTGCGCTACGACTTCGACCTCGGGCCGACCCTCGTCGGCTCGACGGTGCTGTTCGCATCGGGTGCCGTGCTGATCCACCTCGTCACCGGTGCTCTCATCGGCCCCTACGCCGTGGGCCACCACCGCGGCTCGTTCGAGGAGACGGCGGACATCGCCAGGACCGCCATGGTCACGGCGATCGTGCTCACCGCGTGGGCGCTGCTCTCGAACCCGATCGTCGTGCCGCGCAGCGTCCCGATCGTCGGCGGCGCCCTCGCGCTCACCGCGATGTTCGCCGCCCGGTTCCTGGTGCGGACGTGGCGCGCCCGCCGCGTGGCCGACGGCGACCACGAGCGGCGGGTACTCGTCTTCGGCGCGGGTGACGCGGGCCGGCGGCTCGCGCGCAGCATGATGCGGGACGCGGACAGCGGCTACTGGCCCGTGGCGTTCCTGGACGACGACCGCACCAAGCGCCGTCTGAGCATCGACGGCGTGCGCGTCCTGGGCACGAGGGACGACATCGCGACCGTCGCTGCCCGCACGGGCGCGACCGCGCTGGTCATCGCGCTGCCGCAGGCCGAGGCGCCGCTGCTGCGCGAGCTGTCCGACCGGGCGAGCGAGGCGGGCCTCGACGCCCTGACCGTGCCCTCGGTGCGGGACATGATCGACGGTCAGCTCTCGACGCACGACCTGCGCGACGTCAACCTCAGCGACCTCCTCGGGCGTCGCCCGATCACGCTCGACACCCAGGCGATCGCCGAGCAGATCGCGGGGCGCACCGTGCTCGTGACCGGCGCCGGCGGGTCGATCGGCTCGGAGCTGTGCCGGCAGATCGCCCGCTTCAGCCCCGCCAAGCTCTACCTGCTCGACCGCGACGAGTCCGGCCTCCAGGCGACCGAGATGAGCCTGCACGGGCACGGCCTGCTCGACGGCGACGAGGTGCTGCTCGCCGACATCCGCGACGTGGAGTCGCTGCGGACGGTGTTCACGCGGACGAAGCCCGACCTCGTGTTCCACGCGGCCGCGCTCAAGCACCTGCCGCTGCTCGAGTCCCACCCCCTCGAGGCGTGGAAGACGAACGTGCTCGGCACGCTCAACGTGCTCACGGCGGCGTCCGAGGTCGGCGTGGGCACCTTCGTCAACATCTCCACCGACAAGGCGGCGGACCCGAGCTCCGTGCTCGGGTACAGCAAGCGCATCACCGAGCGCCTCACCGCGAGCTTCGCGCGAACCGATCCCGGCCGGTACGTCTCGGTGCGGTTCGGCAACGTCCTCGGCTCGCGCGGGTCTGTGATCCACCTCTTCACCGCACAGATCGACCGCGGTGGCCCGATCACCATCACGCACCCCGACGTCGAGCGGTACTTCATGCTCATCCCCGAGGCGTGCCAGCTGGTGCTCGAGGCGGGCTCGATCGGCCAGGACGGCGAGGTGATGGTGCTCGAGATGGGCCAGCCCGTGAAGATCGCCGACGTGGCGAAGACGCTCATCCGCATGTCCGGGCGCAAGGAGATCGACATCCACTACACGGGCCTGCGCCCGGGCGAGAAGCTGAGCGAGGACCTGTTCTCGGGGCGGGACGACCGCCAGCCGACGACGAACGAGCTGGTCACGCGCGTCCAGGTGCCACCGCTGCCGGCCACGGCCGTGCGCGCCACGGTGCTCGACGACCATGACGACGCGCTGCGGTGGATGCGCGTGCGGGCGATGAGCGGCGTGGAGGCTGATGTCTGATGGGCGACGAACGGATCCACCTCTCGAAGGCGGACGTCGGCGAGGTCGAGGAGCGCTACGTGCTCGATGCGCTCCGCTCGGGATGGGTCGCGCCGCTCGGCCCGCACGTGGACGCCTTCGAGCGCGAGATCGCGGAGCGGGTCGGGGTCGATCACGCTCTGGCCCTGTCGTCCGGCACCGCCGCGCTTCACCTCGCTCTCCTCGGCATGGGTGTGGGGCCTGGCACCGCCGTCATCGTGCCGACGATGACCTTCGCCGCGTCCGCGTTCCCCGTGCGGTACGTGGGCGCCGAACCGGTCTTCGTGGACTGCGGCGACGACGGCAACGTCGACCCGGAGCTCCTCGCTCTCGCCGTGAAAACCCTCCAGCAGGAGGGGACGCCGATCGCGGCGATCATGACCGTCGACCTGTTCGGCCGGTGCGCCGACTACGACGAGATCCTGCCCATCGCCGACGAGCACGGCATCCCGCTGCTCGAGGACGCCGCAGAGGCGCTCGGCGCCACGTACCGCGGCAAGGCCGCGGGCTCGTTCGGCCGCGCCGGAGTCCTGTCGTTCAACGGCAACAAGATCATGACGACGTCCGGCGGCGGGATGCTGCTGAGTGACGACGGCGAGCTCGTGGAGCGTGCGCGGTACCTCTCGACGCAGGCGCGCCAGCCGGTCCCCCACTACGAGCACACGGAGATCGGGTACAACTACCGGCTCTCCAACATCCTCGCCGCGCTGGGCCGTGCGCAGCTGACGCGACTGGACGAGATGATCGAGCGGCGACGCGAGATCCGGGCGTCGTACGAGGGCTCCTTGGGCGAGGCGAAGGAGACGAGATTTCTCGGATCAGGCGGCTCTCGGGGCACGGCAGAGGACAACGCCTGGCTCGCCTGTCTTGTGATCGAGACCGACGGCGGGCGATCCGAGGCGTCGGCCGAAGACCTCTTACAGCACCTCGCGGACGCAGAGGTGGAAGCTCGCCACCTCTGGAAACCGATGCATCTGCAGCCGGCGTTCTCGGGAGCCCGAGCATTCCTCAGTGGGCGCGCGGAAGGGCTTTTCGCCGACGGTGTGGCCTTGCCGAGCGGTGCCGGACTCACCGACCACGACATCGGCCGTGTCGTCTCGCTGATGCACGCCTACTTGCGCGATGCCACCGGGTTCGGGGCCTCGCGGCCGTGATCACGTTCCATGAGGGGACCGGCGTCCCTATCTCGGCACCGGACGTCTACTTCAGGGAGGACTACGGGGCTGCTGCGGCAATCCAGGAGGGTGGTCGTTGGCGGCTCTACGAGGCACTCGACGGTGCGTGGCAGATGCCGCTGGTTATCCGACCGGTCGACGACCGCTCCAGCGACGCCATCTCGCCGTACGGCTACGCCGGGGCGTACGCCGACCCTGGGCTCGCTCCCCAGGACATCAGCCGAGCGTGGGACGCATGCATGTCCGCGATGCGCGAGGCCGGGATCATCAGCGTTCTCCTGCGCCACTCGCCTCTGGTCGCCCAGGCCATGCCCATGCCCGCCCATCGAAGTGTCGTCGTCGGTCATCCCACCCGGCTCGTGCCGCTGAGCACCCCCGAGGCGGCGTGGGGCGGCCTGGCAGGCAGGTGCCGCACGGCCGTGAGGAAGTCGGCGGCCCTCGGCTATCGCGCACAGGTACGCCATGCCGCCGTCAGCGACATCACCCCCGGTAGCGCGTTCCGGACTCTCTACGAGAGCACCATGGCGCGCCGCGCCGCCGCGGTGCCCTACTTCCTCGCGAGCGAGTACTACGAGGTGCTCCTGAACGGCCTCGGCCCGGACCTCCTCGTGGCCGAGACCCTCGACGGCTCCGGAACCACGGTCGCTGCGGCGCTCCTCATGAGGCACGGCGACCGGCTGCACTACCACCTGTCCGGGTCGTCACCCGAGCACGCGCCCCACGGGGTCAACAACGCCATGCTCTGGGAGGCGTGCCGGTGGGCGGCCGAGTCGGGAATCCGCTCCTTCCATCTGGGCGGCGGCCTCGCGGTGGACGATCCCCTGTACCGCTTCAAGAAGTCCTTCGGCGGGGAAGAACGCTACTTCTCGATGTCCGGGCTCATCGTCGACGCCGACGCGTACGCGACTCACTCGGCTGCGCGTCGTCAGCCCCGTGCAGCGGCCGAGGACAGCACGGACGGCAGGGCGGGGTCGACGTTCTTCCCGGCATATCGAGGTGGTCGGTGATGGCAGCGGCAGAGGTCTCCCTCTACCAACGTTTCGGTAAGCGCGCTTTCGACGTCGCGGCCAGCGCTGCCCTCCTCGCCCTCACCGCGCCGGTCCATCTGGCAGCCGCCGTCGTCGTCGCCGTCGACGACGGGCTTCCCGTCTACTTCCGGCAGACCCGTGCCGGCCGCGACGGGCGTCCGTTCCCGCTCTACAAGCTTCGGACGATGCGTCGTGGTACGGACGAGGCGTTCGGCGGCTACCCCACGCCCGACGCGGTGACGCGATCCGGACGCTTCCTGCGACGAACGAGTCTCGACGAGCTCCCTCAGCTCGTGAGCATCCTTCGTGGCGACATGAGCCTGGTGGGTCCCCGGCCCGCCCTGATGGAGCAGGTCGAGCGCTACACGACCCTGCAGCGACGCCGGCTGGCTGTGCGACCAGGGCTCACAGGCCTCGCCCAGGTTCGGCATCGGAACGCTGCACCGTGGTCGCGACGCATCCTCACCGACATCGACTACGTCGACCGGGGCTCCTTCGGGCTCGACGTCGCGATCCTTCTGCGCACCATCCCTGCTGTGCTCGGCGGGCGCGGGCAGCAGGTCGGGCAGTCCGCCTCGGACGTCGACGACCTCGCAGCGCGGCCGTCGCACGAGGCTGGTGGCGAGTGACGGGCGTGGAGGCGATCGGCTCGGACTTCGACGAGGTGGACCCGAGCCTGCTCGTCCAGGACTTGTCGGTTCCGCCCTGGCTCGGACCGCGTGACTCCGTCGGCTACTTCGAGTCGGGCAGGCAGGCCCTGACCGCCGTGGCGCGCGCATTGGCGCAGGGGCGACCTCGAACCATCGCCGTCCCCACCTACTTCTGCGAGAGCATGCTCACCCCGTTCCTCGGGGCCGGCTGGATCCTGAGACCCCTCCGGGTCGACGCCGAGCTTGTCGTCGACCCGGACGCGCTGGCATCGGTCGACGCGGACTGGGTGCTGCACGCGCCCTACTTCGGGCGGGCGGACGGGTCGGCCGTGACCGAGGCACTCCGGGCAGTGCGCGAGCGCGGCATCGGGATCATCGCCGACGAGACGCATCTGGTCCTCACACCCGCGAGCGCGGGTGACATCCAGGTAGCCAGTCTGCGCAAGCTGCTACCGCTTCCCGACGGAGCGTACGTCCGGTCCGCTGCCGAACTCCGGCTGAGCTGGCCCGCGCCGACCTCGACCGCGCCGTCCCTGCGGGCGCGAGCGATGCGCGGCAAGGCGCGCGCCATCGCCACAGGGGCCGATGAGCGCCGTTGGCGGGAGCTCTTCCTGACCGCCGAGGAGATCACGGAGCGGGCGCTCGAGCCCGCCCCGATGAGCTCCACCGCCCACTCCCTCGTGTCGCAGCTCGACTACGACGCGCTGCGTCGCCGTCGGGTGGCGAACGCGAGGACGCTGATCACCCGCCTCGCCGACGTCTCCGGGCTCGCCATCGTGAATCCTCCCGCTACTGCCGCGGTTCCCTCACATCTTGTGGTGGCACTGGACCGGCCACGCGACGCACAGCGGGTACTCGCCGAGCAGCAGATCTTCTGCCCCATCCACTGGCCTCCGTCCGATCTCGTGGGCGGCGCGGCACAATGGCCGACGAGGTTCCTCTCGCTGCCCGTCGATCACCGCTACACGCCGAGGCACATGGACCGGATCGCCGACGTCCTCTCGACCCACCTCCAGGAGCACCAGTGATCGAAGGTCTGCGGACTCGCTGCCGGCCGGTCGAGCGTGAGGATCAGGCGTTCATCCACGAACTCAACGCCGACCCGGAGGTCCGGCGCAACGTCGTCGGGTGGGCGATGCCGGCGTCCCTCCATGCTCAGGAGAGCTGGTTCGAGCGCGAGGAGCCCTCGACCACGCACAGGTTCATCGTCGAGGACTTGAGCGGTGAGCGGATCGGTCTCACCGGCCTCTGGGGCATCGACTGGCACAGCCGCAACGCTCTGACGGCGTTGAAGATCGGTGGCACCACACCGCAACGGGGCAAGGGTTACGGCACCGACGCCATCATGACGATGATGGCGTTCGCCTTCGACGACGTCGGGCTGGAGCGTCTCTACAGCGAGATCATCGAGAGCAACACCGCGTCGCGTCGCGCCTACGTCGAGCGTTGTGGCTGGACCGTGGAAGGAGTGGCACGGTCCCATGTCTGGCGCGAGGGCGCGCTCGTCGACGTCCTGCACGTCGGGATCCTTCGTGAGGATTTCTACCAGCACCCACAGGCCGCGGAGTACGTGTCACGTCTCCGGAGAAGCACCGTATGACTCCGGAGAAGCACCGTATGACGGCGCCCGTTCGACTGCGCATCCTCATGATCACCCAGTGGTTCGACCCGGAGCCGACCATCAAGGGCCTCGGCCTGGCGAAGAAGCTGCACGCCCTGGGCCACGACGTGCAGGTGATCACGGGATTCCCGAACTACCCGGGCGGGCGCATCTACCCCGGGTACAGGGTGCGGCCGTTCCAGCGCGAGCTCCTCGACGGGGTCCGCGTCCTGCGGGTGCCGCTCTACCCGAGCCACGACTCTTCACCGCTGCGCCGCGTCCTCAACTACACGTCGTTCGGCGTCGCGGCCACGGTCGCCGCCCTGGTGGTCCGCCGCCCTGACGTCGCGTACGTGTATCACCCACCCGCCACGTCCGCGCTGCCCGGACTCGCGCTCCGCCTCCTGCGCCGCGTCCCGTTCGTCTACGACGTGCAGGACCTCTGGCCGGAGACGTTGGCCGCCACCGGCATGCTGGGCAACGCGCGCGCACTCGACCTGGTCGGCCGTTGGATGCAGCTGGTCTACCGGCGGGCCGCCGCGGTGATCGGACTCTCGGAAGGCTTCCGCCGCGCCATCGAGACCAGGACGTCAGGGCGCGCGAAGGTGCACGTGGTGCACAACTGGGCCGATGAGGGCGCGATCGTCACGAGCAGTCCGTCCGAAGAGCGGATGCGGGATCTCGGCCTTGACGGCGGTTTCCACGTCGTCTTCGCAGGGACGATGGGCCGGGCACAGGCCCTCACGACGGTGCTGGACGCTGCGGCGCTGCTGTCCGACGACGGCGACCTGAGGCTGGTCCTAGTCGGCGGCGGCATCGAGGTCGAGGCGCTGCGTGAGTCGGCGCGGGCGCGAGGCCTGTCGAACGTGATCTTCCTCCCGAGGCGCCCGCCCACAGAGATCGGCGAGGTACTCGGTGCGGCGGATGGTGTCCTCGTGCACCTGAAGGACGACCCTCTCTTCGCGATCACGGTGCCCTCCAAGACGCAGGCCTACCTCATGGCCGGCAGGCCGATTCTCATGGGTGTCCGAGGGGATGCAGCCGACCTCGTCCGGCGCGCTGAAGCAGGATTGGTGTTCGAGCCGGAGTCGGCGTCCGCCCTTGCCGAAGCCATCCGCGCCCTTCGCGACATGAGCCCCGCTGCGCGCCGCGCCATGGGTGACCGAGGCGCGGCCTACTACTGGCGCGAGCTGTCGCTCGACGTCGGGACCCGGAGGCTGGCCGACATCCTCGAGCACGCCGCCGGGGCCACCGGTGGACGTGTCGCCGCTAGCGGAAGAGAGCACGATGGACACTGACCAGATGAGCGGCGCCGTCGTGGCCATCACGGGGGGCACGGGGTCCTTCGGCTCCACGATGGTTCGCCACCTGCTCGACCAGGGCGTCGAACGGGTCAACATCCTGTCGCGCGACGAGGCAAAGCAGGACGACATGCGCCGCCGCTTCGGGGACCCGAGACTGAAGTTCTTCCTCGGCGACGTCCGCGACGCGGACAGCGTGAGCGGAGCGTTCGTGGGTGCCGACTTCGTGTTCCACGCCGCCGCGCTCAAACAGGTCCCGGCGTGCGAGTTCTTCCCGCAGCAGGCCGTCAAGACCAACGTCATGGGTTCCCACAACGTCATCGAGGCCGCCGCGGCGGCGGGTGTGCGGTCGGTCGTGCTGCTGAGCACCGACAAGGCCGTGTACCCGGTCAACGCGATGGGCATGTCGAAGGCCATGATGGAGAAGACTGGTCAGGCGTTCGCGCGCAACCACCCGGGCTCCCGCACGACGGTCTCGCTGACTCGCTACGGCAACGTCATGTACTCACGGGGTTCCGTCATCCCGCTCTTCGTCAAGCAGGTGCAGTCGGGGCAGCCGCTGACCGTCACCGAGCCGGGCATGACGCGGTTCCTCATGTCGCTGGCCGACTCGGTCAGCCTTGTCGAGTACGCGTTCCTGCACGCGGAGCCCGGCGACCTGTTCGTGCGCAAGGCGCCGGCCTGCACGGTGGAGGTGCTGGCCCGTGCCGTCGCCCAGCTGATGGGCGTGGCCGAGCCGGAGATCCGACGCATCGGCACGCGTCACGGCGAGAAGTTCCACGAGACGCTGCTCTCGCGCGAGGAGATGGTCAAGGCCGAGGACCGCGGCGAGTACTTCCGGGTGCCGCTCGACGCCCGCTCGTTGGAGTACGAGCTCTACTTCGAGGAGGGCGAGACCGAGGCCACCCGCTACGCCGACTACACGTCCGAGAACACGCAGCGGCTCGACCTGGACGAGACCAAGCGACTCCTCCTCGAGCTGCCGGAGATCCGAGCCCTGGTGGCGGGAGACCGATGAAGGTCCTGCTGACAGGTGCGGACGGGTTCCTCGGCTGGCACACGCGACTGCGGCTCCGCGCGCTCGGCGGGCACGAGGTGGTCCCGGTGACGCGGGACACGTGGTCAGAGCTCGGTTCCCTGGTGCGCGGCGTCGATGCGGTAATCCACGTCGCCGGCGTCAACCGGGGTGACGACGCGAGCGTCGAGGACGGCAACCGGACGCTGGCTACCCAGCTCCGGACAGCGCTCACATCCTCCGCCACCCCGATCAAGGTGGTGTTCGCCAACTCGATCCAAGCGGGCAATGGCACCGCGTACGGTACGGGCAAAGCTGCGGCTGCCGCGGAGCTGGCAGCCCTGGCCGACGAGATCGGCGGTGCGTTCGTCGACGTGCAGCTCCCCAACCTCTTCGGCGAGCACGGGCGGCCGCAGTACAACTCCTTCGTCGCGACCTTCGCGGACGCGGTGGTCCGGGGGGCCAGGCCCACCATCTCCGACCGACCGGTCGACCTGCTCCACGTCCAAGGCGCCGCGGCGACGCTGACCGGCGCGCTCGAGCACCAGGGCGGGACGCTCAGGCCGTCTGCGACCCCGACGAGCGTCCTCGGGGTCTACGAGACGCTGCAGCGACAGAACGCCGTCTACTCGTCGGGCGACATCCCCGAGCTGTACACCGACCTGGACATCGACCTCTTCAACACGCTGCGGGCCGCGCGGTTCCCGGCGCACTACCCGATCCCGCTGCAGCCGCGGAGCGACGACCGCGGACGGCTCGTCGAGGTCGTGCGGGCGCACGGGGGCCAGGGCCAGACGTTCGTCTCCACGACGCGGCCCGGCATCACGCGCGGCGAGCACTTCCACCTGCGCAAGATCGAGCGGTTCGTCGTCGTCGCCGGGACCGCGCGCATCGCCCTGCGACGGATGTTCACGGCCGAGGTCGTCACCTTCGACGTCGACGGTGAGCGACCGGTGGCGGTGGACATGCCGGTGGGCTGGGCGCACAACATCACGAACACGGGCGACTACGAGCTCACGACGCTCTTCTGGACGCACGAGCTCTTCGACCCCGCCGCTCCCGACACGACGGCCGAGCCCGTCGGCGACGTCACCGGCACGACGACGAAGGTGGTCTCGCCCTGATGCTGAAGGTCATGACGGTAGTCGGCACGCGTCCCGAGCTCATCCGCCTGTCACGGGTGATCGCGCGCCTCGACGAGACCGTGGAGCACGTCCTGGTCCACACGGGGCAGAACTACGACTACACGCTCAACGAGGTCTTCTTCCGCGACCTCGGCATCCGCAAGCCGGATCACCTGCTCGGCGTGGACACATCGAGCCTCGGGCGGGTGCTCGGCGAGACGCTGATCCGGACCGAGGAGGTGCTGCGGACGGAGAAGCCGGACGCCCTCCTCGTGCTCGGCGACACCAACAGCTGCATCGCCGCCATCATGGCCAAGCGCATGCACATCCCCGTGTACCACATGGAAGCCGGCAACCGGTCCTTCGACGAGAACGTCCCGGAGGAGACCAACCGCCGGATCATCGACCACGTCGCCGACTTCAATCTCGCGTACACCGAGCACGCGCGACGGAACCTCCTCGCGGAAGGCCTGCACCCCCGGCGGATCATTGTCACCGGGTCACCCATGCGGGAGGTGCTGGACCACTACCGCGCCCAGATCGACGCCTCCGACGTCCTCAAGCGCCTCGGGCTCGAGGCGGGGAAGTACTTCCTCGTGTCGGCGCACCGCGAGGAGAACGTCGACTCCCCCGCGCGACTGACGATGCTGCTCGAGTGCCTCACCGCGGTCCACGAACGGTGGGGCCTGCCGGTCTACGTCTCGACCCATCCACGCACCCGCAAGCGCCTCGAGGCTCTTCCCGGCTGGACCGCGCCCAGCGGCATCGTGCTTCATGAGCCGTTCGGGTTCCATGACTACAACCGGCTTCAGCTCGGCGCGGCCTGCGTCCTCTCCGACTCCGGGACGATCGCCGAGGAAGCGTCCATCCTCGGGTTCCCTGCCGTCACCCTTCGCGATGCGATCGAGCGTCCAGAGGCCCTCGACACCGGCGCGATCGTCATGACCGGCCTGCACGCCGACGACGTGATCGCCGCGATCGCAGACCACTTCAGCGGCCGGCGGCGGGCGGCGGTCGTCCCGGTCGACTACACCGTCGACAACACGGCCGACCGGGTTTGCAGCTTCATCCTCTCGACCGCGCGCCGGCACAAGGCATGGTCGGGGATCCGTTGAGCACCGGCGCATCACCTGTTCGGGTCGCCGCATTCACCGGGACGTTCCTCCCCGGCTACAAGGCCGGAGGGCCTGTCAAGTCGATGGTGCAGCTCCTCGACAGCCTGCCTGAGACGATCGTGGTCGACCTCTACACCTCCGACAGAGACCTTGGCGACACGGAGCCCTATCCAGGGCTCTCCGGCGTGTGGAGCGCTTACCGGCACCACCGGGTCTTCCGCTTCAACCCGCGTCGCCCCTCCCACTGGCTCGCCGTCATGCGCTCGGTCAGAAATGCGGGACCATCGGTTCTCTACCTCAACAGCCTCTGGTCACCGTGGTTCACCATCGTGCCGATCCTTCTCCACGTCTTGCGGCTCGCACCGGCCCGACGAATCCTGCTCGCTCCACGCGGCGAGCTCTCGGAGGCTGCCCAGGGCATCTCCTCTACGAAGAAGCGCCTCTTCCTCGTCGTCTGGCGTCCGCTTCTGCGCATGATCGGGTGCACGTGGCAGGCGTCGTCTCAAGCCGAGCAGCAAGACATCCTGCGCGCCTTTCCCTGGGCGCGAGTCCTCACCCAGCGCAACAGCCCCGGGGATGCACCGGCCGCCGAGATCGTGCCGAGCACCGTGCGACCGAAGCTGACGTACGTCGGCCGCATCTCGCCGATCAAGAATGTGCTCCTCGCCATCGAAGCGGTGCGCGCGTCGGCGACGCCCCTCGACTTCGACATCTACGGGCCGCTGGAGGATCGCGAGTACTGGGAGTCCTGCCGCGAGGCTGCCAGCACGGCGCCAGCCGACGTGGTCGTGACGTACAAGGGGCCCCTGCGGAGCGCAGACGTCCGCCCCACGCTCGCGAGCTACGACGCCTTCATCTTTCCCACCTCGAGCGAGAACTTCGGGCACGTCATCGCGGAGAGCCTCTCGGTGGGGTGCCCCGTCGTGACCTCCACGAACACCCCGTGGACCGCGACGCTCGAGGACGGTGGCGGGGTCCCGGAGCCCAGCTTCGACCCCGGTGTCTGGGCCGCCCACGTGAGGGCCATCGCCCGGCAGCCGAGCGAGCAGCGGAGCGCTGCGAAGCTCCGCGCCCTCAACGCGTACATCCGCTGGCGGGGAGCCGAGCGGTGGACATCCGCTCTCGAGCGCTTCGTGAACGAAATGCCCTCGCCAGGTCGACCATGAGGCGCACTCCGGCCCACGCTCCAGCAATCCGCTCTGATGGAAGAGACCAAGGAAGCCATCGATGACCTACGACATCGCAATAATCGGGCTGGGCTACGTGGGCCTCCCGCTCGCGCAAGAGGCCACGCGGGCCGGTATGAGAGTCCTCGGGTTCGACATCAACGCGGGCGTCATCGAGGCCTTGTCGGCAGGTGTGTCCCACGTCGACGACCTGCGCGACGAGGACATTCGAGAGATGCTCGCCGTCGACTTCGAGGTCACCACTGACGAGAACAGGCTGGCAGAGGCGGACGCACTGGTGATCTGCGTCCCCACGCCACTCTCGCCGGAGGGTGGACCGGATCTCCGTGCGGTGGAGGCAGCCGTCGCCACCGCGGCTCGCCAGGTTCGCGCGGGCGCCCTGGTCGTGCTCGAGTCAACCACCTATCCCGGGACGACCCAGGAGATCGTGGTGCCAGCTGTCGAAGCACGCGACCTCAAGGTGGGCGTAGACGTCTTCGTGGCCTTCTCCCCCGAACGGGTCGATCCGGGCAACCCCAGGTTCGGAATCCGCAACACGCCGAAGGTGGTCGGCGGCATTACGCCAGCCTGCTCCACCCGCGCCGCCGACATGTACAGCCGGTTCATCGACGAGATAGTCGTCGCAACCGGCGCGCGCGAGGCGGAGACCGCCAAGCTGTTGGAGAACACGTATCGGCACGTGAACATCGCCTTGGTCAATGAGATGACGCGGTTCTGCCACGAGATGGACATCGACATCTGGGAAATCATCCGGCTCGCAAAGACCAAGCCCTTCGGATTCCAGGCGTTCTACCCGGGGCCCGGCGTGGGCGGTCACTGCATTCCGATCGATCCAAACTATCTCAGCTACAGCGTCCGTCGCGAGCTCGGGTATCCATTCCGTTTCGTTGAACTCGCGCAGGAGATCAACAACACCATGCCGGCGTACGTGGCAAGACGAGCGCAGGACATGTTGAATACGGCAAGTCTCCCCGTGCGGGGTTCACGGATTCTATTGCTCGGCGTCACCTATAAGGCTGACATCGCTGACGAGCGCCAATCACCCGCAGTCGACGTTGCCGCAAGCCTGCGCAATTTGGGGGCGCTATTGACATATCACGATCCGCACGTCCCTACTTGGGTTGCCGGCACACAGCGGCTGGAAAGCGTACCCGATCTCGAACACGCCCTAGGCGCGGCCGATCTCGTGATACTTCTACAGGCCCACGCCGAGTACGAGCCGTCGGCTCTCCGTCAGTATGCTCCTCGCATACTCGATACGCGTGGCATCCTGAATGGTCCGAACGTCGAGCGCCTGTAGTTTCGGAACGACTCGCTGGTCGTCGCCGCCCCGATATGGGCCCGTGAACTGGCTGCGAAATCGGGTTCGCGTACGCCCACGGGAACTTCCTCCACGCCTCAGTCGGCCACAAAGAACGCCCGAGAGCCGCCCGAACCCACTCGCCGGTCACCCCACGGGCCCCTGGCGGCCCGGGTCACCTCAACGTCCAGACTCGGCGGAACTAAATGGCGCTCCCGGGACATCGTGACCCACGACAACATGAACAGCCAGAGAAGAGGGCCGACTGGAGAGAGCAGCCAGCCTTCGAACACACTATGGACGATCGCCGCCAAGGCAAAGGAAACCGTCGTGGCGTTCCCCCCTCGCACCGCGACGACGAGGAGAGCAAGCCACATCACGAGCACTGCCAGCACCCCGATCATGCCCGCGTGAACGAAGGCACGTAGAGGACTGCTCGCAACGATATTGATCTCGTTTCCCATGCCGACGCCGAACAGTCGTGCCTCATCCCACACCCGCAGCGCTTCGGCCCACGAACCCGAGCGCGAGTTGTTAAGCCGCAGCACCCCACCAAAGAGGTCCGCATACGCATCTGGCCGCCAGAGATAGCCGATTCCAATCCCCACGAGGGCGACCAGCCCGACGAACACGCGCTGCGTACCTGGCCGCCTTGCCGCAAGCAAGCCAAGAAACAAGACGGTGGCGACGGCACTGGCGCGGCTCGATGAAGCCAGCAGAGCTGCGCCGCTTAGCGTCAGACAAGCGGCCTTGGTAATCCACGACTTCGAGGATCCTACCGCGACCGCAGCGAGCAAGAAGGCGAGGAACCCGAGAGAGTTTGCATTCTCGAGAACCCCGCGGACCCTGCCGTTCTCGATCCCGACGGCAGGGAGGACAAAGCCGGCCGCAAGCGAGGCCCCTACTACGACAGCCAGCACGAACAAGACGCAATCCTCGAGCAGCCGTCGGTCTACCCGCGCCGACAACGCCCAACCGGTCAACGCGAGCAGCACTGCTCCCAGACCATAAAAGATGAACGATGTTGCTTGCCCATGGATCAGCGCACCCGCAATTAGGTACGCAGCAAGCCCACCACCCAACCAAACCGCCAGCCATCGCACGGGGGGCACAACCACAGAGCCCGTATCCGCGCGCGACGCGAGCGCGGCGACAAAAATCATGGAAAAGCCCACCGCGCGGGCCACGATCGAGACCACCCCGGCGTCGACGGAAACAAATGCAGAAGTAGCGAAAACCGCTAGCAGTAGGCCGACCACGTAGGGAACCATCGGGCGGGCCCGTGGGCTGGCAAGCACCAGTACGCTTGCTGCGATTGCGATCGCAGCAAGGCTGACGATCACCGGCGACCATGAAATTGCGAGACCCAAGCACGTCGAAACAACTGCAACAGCACACCAACCGGCGTATCCCATCGTGCGCCCTGCAGTGAAGCCGCTCACGGCGCCACGAGCCACGGCGCTCGGCCGATCGTCTGGTCTGAGTTCCTCATGATGGACCTCCAGAGGTAGGCCGCCGCCACATCGGCGGAGATGCTCCGCGCTGCCCAAGCGGACAGGGCGAGGCGTTCAGGGGCGCGCACGGGACCGCGGACCACTCGTCGCTCCAGTTCAGCAATGAGCGCGTAAACATCGCCGCTGTTAAACACAGACCCACGCGAGCTGTCACCGATCAAGTCCGCTGAACCGCATGCTGAACTAACTAGGGCCGGGGTGCCCGCAGCAAGAGCCTCGTTGACGACCGCGCCCCAGCCATCGAATCGACTCGGCAAGACGAGCAGATCGCTCTCCCGCAGGACGTCCCGAGCGACAGAGTTTTCCACCGTACCTACAAGATTCACTTGGCCGGACAATCCGCGAGCATCAACCATCCGGCGGAGGTCGCCCTCCCGAGGCCCGGAACCCACAATGTTCAGATGCCAATCAGCAGACCGGAGTCGGGAGAGCGCCTTGATCAGCAGGTCGGGATCCTTCCGTTTGGACAGTTCGCCGATGAAGACGATCCGCAGTTCTTGACGGACTTCGACCTGATCGTCGACGGCAGGCTCGCCCTCGACGAAGTAGCCGAACGGCACAATTCGTCGCATCGGTACGCCAAGCGCACTGAACTGCGTCCTGGCTAGTGCGCCACAGGCAAGCACTGTGTGGACGTGGCTCAACGACGAACGTTGAAGCTGTTGCTTCAAGGACCGCATGACACCCCTCACGCCACGCGGATCCCACGGCTCGGAGTAGATGACCGGACGGCTCGTGCCCGAAGCGCTAATGGCATGGAAGGCGTTAGCGACGAATGGATAAGCCGCAACTCCTGAGAACACGTTCGCCGGAGCCGCGGTCGCGGTCGCGTGCAGCTGCGCCACAGACCCGACGGAGGGTGCCACGACCACGTCCGCCTGACCATAGTCCGGTGCCGTCCAACCCTGTGCGCGGCGTTGCTCAGATACGCCGCGTGGTACGACGACGAGCACCTTTCGACCCATGCCACCACTCAATGCTCTCATTAGCGGTGCCTGGTGGATTGACAAACCATTCTGCCAGAAGACGATGTCGTAGGCCATGGCTGCTACGCGCTCCGTCCTTGCAATGCCGTCGTGGCGACCAGGGCTCGCCATGCGGATGCCGTGAGTGCGACGGCGGCGAGAACTGCGACAGCGGCGGAGGACGCCGCACTGATCGCGGCGAGAGTGGCTATGACGACGAGGGCAGCAGCGAAGAGCCCGACTGTTCGTCCCTCGACGATGCCCTTCGCCCGCATAAACGCGGCGTATCCGGCGGAACCTACCAGTGCTCCAAGCGCAGCGCCCACAATTCCGAAGCCCCAGGAAAGCAGCGCGGTCGCTACGATACCGAGGCAGGCCGCGACCGTGGTCCCCACGGCCACTCGTCGTGCATTGAGCTCGAACTGATGCACCCAAGCGCTCGCCTGCCCAAGGGCCCCAAACGTCGCCGCAGCGACAAGGGCTGCCACCGTCCGATCGTCGACGAATCGTGGCTCGGTCGTGAACTGAACGACCCAGTAGTCACCGAGCGAACTCGCAAAGATCACTGCGAGCCCGACCGTCAGGATCCACAGCTTTGTGACGAGGATGCCTGCAGCGGCCTGAGTGGCGCGGCCTGCATCCCACTCGGCCCGGAGCCTAGGGTAGACCGTAGCGGTCACAAGACCTGCGATCGCGCCGGCACTGATGGCAGCGAATTGATTCATCGCTCCGAATCTACCGAGCTCGTCCGAACTCACGAACGGCGCGGCAACGAGCAGGCTGCCGTTTGTCAGCACGGTGAACGCGAGTGACGCCCAAGCAAGCCTCAACCCAAAGCTGGCCGACCAGGGCGGCGCCATTTGGGCTAACCCGGCCCAGCGAACTCTAGGGCCAGTAGCTGCCGCGATGACGGCCGAAGCTGTACCAGCTATCCCGAGGCCGAGTACCGGATCTACCCCTGCCACGATCAAGAGCACGAGGACCGTCGTCCGCACAGCCGTCGAGGCGGATATCGACGCGGCATACCGCCATGGCAACTGCCAATTGAGCCATGCGGTTGCCACCAGTCGGTTGCACGCGATTCCCAGTCCCCACCCGATGAGGCCGAGCGCTTCGCGCCAATATCCGGCAAACCAAGCGATCAAGGCGATCACCGTGGAGAGTGCCGTCACTGTTACAACGGTCCAGAAGCTTGCGTAGATGTAGTTTTCGCGCCCGTCGGCGGCGCCAGGGTGTCTCTGGAATCCGAGGATGATCGGCTCCGCCGCGACGAGGCTGAAGTAGATGGCAATAGCCATCGTGACCGTAACCGATGCGTACGCGGCCGGGGCAAGGGTGGAAGTAAGTACGGGAAGTTGTACTGCCGCCCCAGCCAGCGACACGACTCGTGCCGCGGCGACTGCAGCGCCGGGCTTTGCCACGCTCGCAATCGAGGAGAGCCGACCTCTCACTCGAGATCACGCACGATTCGCGCCGGTACGCCTGCGATCAGGACGTTTGGTGGGAACGTCCCCTTCACGACGGCTCCCGCCGCAATCACGCTTCCTTTGCCAATCTCGGTTCCGCCAAGCACCGTCACACGCGCCCCGATCCAGGTGCCGTCACCGATCGAGATGCTCGCCGACCGCCCAGTGCCGGCCCGCCGATATGATGTGCCGATCTCGTGTGAGCCGACAACGAAGAGAACGCCGGGACCGACGTCGCATCGGTGTCCGATAACAACGGGTGCCGTGACGGTAGCGATGACGTGCGTTCCTGCGCCGATCCACGACTCCCCGATCACAACATTGGGGTAGTCGATCCGGGTGCGGCCGAGCAGCCGCGCGCCGCGGTGAAGTGACACGCCTCCTGCCGTGAAGAGGGCGCGACGCAACCTGAACCCACGCGTCGTGGGCAACGCGCTCGATGCGGCGTTGGCGAGGTACAGGAAGTGGGAACGCATGGTTCCATGGTGCCACCTGCCCGCTGACGCGAGCGCGAAGGCTCGCGTCTCGCTCGCCCCGGCCGTCTCAACCGGCTGAGGCGGATCTCGTGTGCCCCATGCGATGATGTGCCGACCGTTCGGCACACGAGAGGCAGCACCAGGGCATGGAGCTCGGCAACTATCTCGCGATCCTGCGCAAGCGTTGGATGATCATCTGCGTGGTGGTCGTGACGGTTCTGGCCGCGACAGTCGCGGGCTCCTTGCTGAGCACTCCGACATACCAGGCATATGCGCAGGTATACGTATCGGTGCGTTCGGCGGGCACCACGTCCGACCTCTTTCAGGGCAGCAACTTCACCCAGAACCAGGTCGCGTCGTACAAGGAGCTCGTGACGAGCCCGCGGGTACTCGTGCCGGTCATCGAGCAGCTGGACATCGCATCGACGCCGGACGTGCTGGCCACACAGTTGCGGGCCGACGCGCCGCTCAACTCAGTGCTTATCAACATCTACGCGACGGATCAGGACCCCCAGCTGGCTGCGGACATCGCGAACGCGGTGTCCGGCAGCCTCGCGACGGAGGTCGCGGCGATCGAGCGCCCAGAGGACGGACCGTCGCCAGTGCGTATCAGCACAGTCCGAACGGCCGCTGCGCCTCAAACTCCCTCGTCGCCGAACCTCAAGCTGAACGTGGCACTCGCCGCTCTCGTTAGCCTCGCCGCGGGAGTCGCTCTCGCGGTGATCCGTGATGTCCTCGACACCCGTGTCCGCGGTGAGGCGGACGTCAAGAAGGTGTCGTCGGCCTCGGTCGTGGCCACGATCACGCACGACGACGACGCCTCGAAGAACCCGCTTCTCACCGGGGACAACCCGCACAGCCAGCGCGCGGAGTCCTTCCGCCGCCTGCGGACCAACCTCCAGTTCCTCGACGTCACCGACGACCTGCAGACGATGGTCGTGACGTCCTCCCTCCCGGGCGAGGGCAAGTCGACCACCGTCATCAACCTCGCCATCACGCTCGCCGACGCGGGCACGCGCGTGCTGCTGATCGACGCCGACCTTCGCCGGCCCTCGGTCGCGACCTACATGGGCATCGAGGGCTCTGCCGGCCTGACGACCGTGCTCATCGGCCGGGCCTCGGTGCAGGACGTCGTCCAGCCCTGGGGCCACGGGCATCTCCACGTGCTGCCGTCCGGCCAGATCCCGCCCAACCCGAGCGAGCTCCTCGGATCGCGCAGCATGGCGGACCTCCTCGAGCTGATGCGGGTGAGCTACGACGTCATCCTCATCGACACGCCACCGCTGCTACCCGTCACCGATGCGGCGATCCTCGCGCGCCTCACGGGCGGCGCGATCGTCGTCGTCGGCACGCACGCGATCCACCAGAACGAGCTGGCCCAGTCCCTCGGCGCCCTCGAGACCGTGGGCGCCAACGTGCTCGGCCTGGTGCTCAACCGGGTGCCCGCGAAGTCGGCCGGCTCCTACACGTACTACGACTACGCGCCGCTCGACCCCAATGCGAAGGGCCGTAAGAGCCGGCGCATGTCCTCGACCACGGCCAGCTCGGCCAAGGCCGTGGAGCCTCGGCGCCGGCAGCCGGCTCGATCCGCGGCCCGGCGCGCCGAGACGCCACCACGGCGAACCGTCCCCGCGCCCGTGCCGGCCACGGAGCGAACGATGGACGACCTCTTCGGCGAGGAGCCGGTCCACACGAAGACGGACCGGTGGCCCGGTGGACCCCTCGGGGGAGCTCCGCAGGCCTGACCGGAGGCTGGAGCAGCCTCAGCGGGCGCAGCCGTAGCTGCCTGGCGACGCCGCTCGCTCCCCGCACCCCGACACTCCGCGACCGCAGTGCTCCGGTGGTCCCGCGTCCGCACGTCGCCGCGCGCTCGTGCGCGGCCCATGAGACGAGGGCAGGGGCGCGAGCCCTGGGCTGCATCAACGAGGACGCTCGGCTGCTACGCGTCCGGGTACGACGAAGGCCGGGACCCAGGGGTCCCGGCCTTCGTCGTTGTCTAGCGCAGCGAGGTCACTCGGCGGCAGCGGCCTGCCGACGACGCGCCACCACGACCGCACCGGCGCCCGCGAGCACCAGCGCACCGGCACCGGCCGCGAGGCCCATGCTCTCGAAGCCCGTGGAGCTCAGCGCACCCGAGCGGGCGGCAGCAGCGGCGGCCGGGGCCGCGACCGTGAGCACCTCGTCACCGACGAGCTGGCCGGCGGCGTTGGTCGTCGCGGCCGTGTACGTGCCAGCGGCGGAGAGCGTGACGGTCCAGCTGACCGAGGTACCCGTCGCGGTCTTGGTGAGCGACTTGGTGCCCGCGATCTGGATCGAGTCGTTGCTGATCGAAGCCGGGTTCGACGTGATGGTCAGCGTGTAGTTCTCGCCGATCGTCGTACCGGTCGTCGTGACGGTGAAGGGCTCACCGATCGCCGGCGTCGGGTCCGTGGCTGTGGTGTTGTACCCCGGCGCCTCGTACGCCATGGCGGCGGTCGGAGCGAGGGCGATGGCGGCGGCCGTCATGGCGACCAGAGCAGTACGGCGACGGTTCACGGCAAATCCCCCGAGGTGCGATTCAAAGGCGGGCGCACTCCAACTGGTGCTGAGTGCTGTTCGGCAGCGTACAGGACTTCATGAGCATTGCACCCCTTCAACGACCGAAGATTCACCCAACGCGAGTGGAGTCGTTCTTAGCGCCAACGGTCCCGAATGTCCGATTCCGGTGCGGATGTCATAGGTCAGCGTCGCGGACTCGCCCGGCTTGAGCTGAACTGTCCGGCCGACGACGAGCAGGCCGTCGTGCGTCTGTGACGTCACGCCCGGCGGCGGGACGCTGATCTCCACCTCGTCCACGTACCCGCCCTCGGGGGCGTAGAGCAGGACGTTCATGCGCATCTCCCCCGGCGGCGTCGGCACGCCGCCCGCCACGTACGCGGGCAGGCCGGCAGCGTCCGCCGGTGCGGTGGAGGTCATGACCACGCGCACCCGCACCGCGCGCGAGCCGTCCGTGAAGCACTCCGTCACCTCGCCGACCACCTCGCTGCGGAGGTAGTAGCCGATCTTGGAGGCGCTGCCGTCGTTGTACGCCACGGTGACGAGGGGCGAGTCGCCGACGGAGCCGGCGAGCTCGCCACCGAGCACGGTGCCCGCGAGCTGCGCCTGCTCCTCCGGGTGGGCGGACCACACGAGCAGGCGGCTCTCACGCCCGGCGCGTGCCATGGCATCGATCATCGTCGCCGGGTCCCACGCCCCGCTGAACACCGCACTCATGATCGACGCGGAAGCCAGTGCGAAATACGCGTCGTGGGCAGCATTGTCCGGTAGCTCGACGTACACGGTGTTGAGCAATTGCTGCACGACATTCTCGGCAGAAAGCACGCTGCCGTCGGCGAGCGTCAGCGGGCCGGTCGCCTCCATCACGTAGGACATCGCGCCCACGTCCACCGCGACGACGCCGTCGACGGCCCCGCCGACCTGCTGCTCCCAGATCGCCTTCGCCAGCTCGGCGCTGCGCGGGAAGTCGGGGGTGAAGGTGACGTCCGCCATGTAGATGCCCAGTCCCTCGCCGAACAGGGCCATCTCGTCACGCGTCAGCGGCAGCACGGGCTCGGGCAGCCCCGAGAGCGACCCGCCCGCGGATCGCTGCTCGACCAGCTGGACCGCGCCGGCGTCGGCCCGCAGGCGCACCACCATCCCGGGGATCCCGCCGATCGCTCGCGGCTCGGCGTTGCTGATGACGAGCAGCAGATACTCGCGCGGACCGTCGGCCCCGAGCATCGCGGGCAGCAGCTGGACGGCCTTGGCGGCGGTCGACGTCGTCGCGGCGACGCCGTGCACCTGGTCGGCCAGCGCGGTCACCGGGGCCTGCAGCGGGCCCCACAGCGCGTCGGGGTCGAGCTCGTCGACGCGCGCCGCCGCCTGCTGCACCTCGGCGTCCGCGGCGACGACGACCGGTGCCGCCTCCTGGAGC
>CAUQTR010000002.1:0-29406 GCA_963521045.1 uncultured Actinotalea sp. | reverse complement strand
CCACCGACCCGGGGCCGGCGTCTCGGGCGCCCGGTGTGCTCGCGTGTGCTGGCATGCTGGCTCCTCGGGGGGACGGGGACGCGCGGCGCGCCCTCGGTCCTCAGGAGCCCCGGGCGGTCGCGGTGTGACGCGCGGCCACGACGTGATTTGGTCCCGCCGCGGTCGTCACGTACGCTGGCCGGGCCCAAGACCGCAGGTTGTCGGCTGCCCGTGCCCCTCTGCTCGCAGAGACGGCGGGGTGGTGGACCGAAGTCCCGCTCACGAGCGGAGGCCGGCGCAGGTGAGTGACTCAGGACCGGACGGCAGCGCCGTGCGCACACGCGATGTGCGAGGCGCGACGTCCTCTTCGAGCCCCGCGCCTGCGCGGGGCTCTTCTCATGTCCGGGGCCCGGCCGGCCCGACACCGGCGGTACGACCACCGGAAGGATTGCCATGGCGAGGCCGGACAAGGCAGCCGCGGTAGCCGAGCTCTCGGACCAGTTCCGTGACTCGAACGCCGTCGTGCTGACCGAGTACCGCGGGCTCACCGTGGCGCAGCTCAAGCAGCTGCGTCGCGCGCTCAGCGGCAACGCAACCTACGCCGTGGTGAAGAACACGCTGTCCGCCATCGCGGCCAAGCAGGCTGGCGTCGAGATCGCCGACGACCAGCTCGCGGGCCCCTCGGCCGTCGCCTTCGTGACCGGTGACCCGGTCGAGGCGGCCAAGGGCCTGCGTGACTTCGCCAAGGCCAACCCGCAGCTCGTCATCAAGGGCGGTGTCCTCGACGGGCGCTCCCTGACGGCCGCGGACATCACCAAGCTCGCGGACCTCGAGTCCCGCGAGGTCCTGCTCGCCAAGGCAGCCGGCGCCTTCAAGGCCAAGCTGTACCAGGCGGCTTACCTCTTCACCGCGCCGACGGCCCAGGCCGTGCGCACCATCGATGCCCTGCGCGAGAAGCGGGCGACCGAGGAGCAGGCGGCCTGACCTCCGGGTCCTGACGTCAGCTGCTCGACACACCACCCACCTCGCCGGCCGCACGCGCCGGCGCAGGGCAATCAGGAAGGACACGCCACCATGGCGAAGCTCACCACCACCGAGCTCCTCGACGCGTTCAAGGAGCTCACGCTCATCGAGCTCTCCGAGTTCGTGAAGGCCTTCGAGGAGACCTTCGAGGTCACCGCTGCCGCTCCCGTCGCCGTGGCCGGCCCGGCCGCCGGTGGCGCCGGCGCCGCTGCCGCTGAGGAGGTCGAGGAGAAGACGGAGTTCGACGTCGTCCTCGAGGCCGCCGGCGACAAGAAGATCCAGGTCATCAAGGAGGTGCGCGCGCTCACGAGCCTGGGCCTCAAGGAGGCCAAGGACCTCGTGGACGGTGCCCCCAAGGCCGTCCTGGAGGGCGTCAACAAGGAGGCGGCCGACAAGGCCGTCGCCGCGCTCGAGGGTGCCGGCGCGACCGTCACCGTCAAGTGACGTCGTTCTGACCTCAGCCTGACCGGCGCCGAGCGCCGCAGCACGAGACGCGAGGCCCGCGCCCTTCGGGGTGCGGGCCTTCGTCGCGTCCGGGGGATCGTCCTCGCCGCCCACCCCGGGCGGCACGTCCCCCGGTTCGGATGCGCGGATCCGTGCGCGTGTGCGGATGGCGACGTACCGCACGGCTCCGGACGCGCAGACGCTCGCACTCGAGCATCTGGACGTGGGGGAGGCGGACGGCGGGCCGGGCATGGCAGCACGGTCAGGAGGGTCGGGTCAAGTCGTCCGATGACCTCAGTGGACATGCGCTGGCGGCTCGGGTACGCTAGCGCTTTGCGCTGGCTTGTGCCTGCACCCCTCAACCCGCCCCGGCTTCGCCGTCGTGCCCGAGCTCTGCCCGGAGCCCGACCGATGGCCGTCGGCTGGTAGAGCAGGGTAGGCCATGACCCGGCGCGCGTGCACTCGATCCGCAGGGAAGGACCCCTCTTGGCTGCCTCGCGCACCCCTTCTGCACCACACGCCGACGCTATCGCGAACCGCACTGCATCCCGCCGTATCTCCTTCGCCAAGATCCACGAGCCGCTGGAGGTCCCTGACCTCCTCGGCCTGCAGACCGAGAACTTCGACTGGCTGCTCGGCAACGCCGCGTGGCAGGAGCGCGTCGCCGCCGCCGTCGAGGCCGGCCGGACGGACGTCCCCGAGACCTCGGGCCTGGAGGAGATCTTCGAGGAGATCTCCCCGATCGAGGACTTCGGCGGCAGCATGTCGCTGTCCTTCCGCGACCACCGCTTCGAGCCGCCGAAGTACACGGCCGAGGAGTGCAAGGAGAAGGACTTCACGTACGCCGCGCCGCTCTTCGTGACGGCGGAGTTCGTGAACTACACCACCGGCGAGATCAAGAGCCAGACGGTCTTCATGGGCGAGTTCCCGCTCATGACGGAGCGCGGCACCTTCATCATCAACGGCACCGAGCGCGTCGTCGTCTCGCAGCTCGTCCGCTCGCCGGGCGTCTACTTCGAGCGCACCGCCGACAAGACGTCCGACAAGGACATCTTCACGGCGAAGATCATCCCGTCGCGCGGCGCCTGGCTCGAGTTCGAGATCGACAAGCGCGACGCCGTCGGCGTGCGCGTCGACCGCAAGCGCAAGCAGTCGGTGACCGTGCTGCTCAAGGCCCTCGGCCTGAGCGAGGCGCAGATCCGCGAGGAGTTCGCGCAGTTCCCGGCGGTCATCGAGACCCTCGAGAAGGACCACGTCAACACCGAGGACGAGGCGCTGCTCGACATCTACCGCAAGATCCGCCCGGGCGAGCCGCCGACGGTCGAGGCCGGCCGCGCGCTGCTCGAGAACTTCTACTTCAACCCCAAGCGCTACGACCTCGCGAAGGTCGGCCGCTACAAGGTGAACAAGAAGCTCGGCATCGACGCGCCGCTGACGGACTCGGTGCTGTCCGTGTCCGACGTCGTCGCGACCGTCAAGTACATGGCCGCGCTGCACGCCGAGGTCGCCACGATCGGCGGCACCAAGGCCGGTGAGGCGATCGACGTGCGCGTCGAGACGGACGACATCGACCACTTCGGCAACCGCCGCATCCGCGCGGTCGGCGAGCTCATCCAGAACCAGGTCCGCACGGGCCTGTCGCGGATGGAGCGCGTCGTGCGCGAGCGCATGACGACGCAGGACGTCGAGGCGATCACGCCGCAGACCCTGATCAACATCCGCCCCGTGGTGGCGTCGATCAAGGAGTTCTTCGGCACGTCCCAGCTGTCGCAGTTCATGGACCAGAACAACCCGCTCGCCGGCCTGACGCACAAGCGTCGCCTGTCCGCGCTGGGCCCCGGTGGTCTGTCCCGTGACCGCGCCGGCATGGAGGTCCGCGACGTCCACCCGTCGCACTACGGCCGCATGTGCCCGATCGAGACCCCTGAGGGCCCGAACATCGGCCTCATCGGCTCGCTCGCGACGTACGGGCGGATCAACCCGTTCGGCTTCGTCGAGACCCCGTACCGCAAGGTCACCAAGGGCCGCGTCACGGACGAGGTCCACTACCTCACGGCCGACGACGAGGACCGTCACGTCATCGCCCAGGCGAACGCGGCGCTCAAGGAGAACGGCCAGTTCGCGGACGACCGCGTGCTCGTGCGCACCAAGGGCGGCGAGGTCGAGCTGATCCCGGGCGAGGCCGTCGACTACATGGACGTCTCGCCGCGACAGATGGTGTCGGTCGCGACCGCGATGATCCCGTTCCTCGAGCACGACGACGCGAACCGTGCCCTCATGGGCGCGAACATGCAGCGTCAGGCCGTGCCGCTGGTCCGCTCCGAGGCGCCGCTCGTCGGCACCGGCATGGAGCGGCGTGCGGCCGTCGACGCGGGCGACGTCATCGTCGCGTCGAAGCCGGGCGTCGTCACCGAGGTCTCGGCGGACCTCATCACCATCGCGAACGACGACGCGACGACGTCGACCTACCGGGTCGCGAAGTTCCGCCGCTCCAACCAGGGCACGTCCTACAACCAGCGCGTGCTGGCGAACGAGGGCGACCGCGTCGAGGTCGGCTCCGTGCTGGCCGACGGCCCGGCCACGGACGAGGGCGAGCTCGCGCTCGGCCGCAACCTCCTCGTCGCGTTCATGTCGT
Organism: uncultured Actinotalea sp.; assembly: GCA_963521045.1. Lineage (GTDB taxonomy): Bacteria > Actinomycetota > Actinomycetes > Actinomycetales > Cellulomonadaceae > Actinotalea. The sequence goes on along the minus strand of CAUQTR010000002.1, from coordinate 25,325 downwards.
GGGAGGGCCACAACTACGAGGACGCGATCATCCTGTCGCAGCGCCTCGTGCAGGACGACGTCCTGTCCTCGATCCACATCGAGGAGCACGAGGTCGACGCTCGCGACACCAAGCTCGGCCCCGAGGAGATCACGCGGGACATCCCGAACGTCTCCGAGGAGGTCCTCGCGGACCTCGACGAGCGCGGCATCATCCGCATCGGCGCCGAGGTCGCGGCCGGCGACATCCTCGTCGGCAAGGTCACGCCCAAGGGCGAGACCGAGCTCACCCCGGAGGAGCGCCTGCTGCGCGCCATCTTCGGCGAGAAGGCCCGCGAGGTGCGTGACACGTCGCTCAAGGTGCCCCACGGCGAGTCCGGCACGGTCATCGAGGTCCGCACGTTCAACCGCGAGGACGGCGACGAGCTGCCCGCCGGCGTGAACGAGCTGGTCCGGGTCTACATCGCGGCCCGCCGCAAGATCACGGACGGCGACAAGCTCGCCGGGCGCCACGGCAACAAGGGCGTCATCTCCAAGATCCTGCCGGTCGAGGACATGCCCTTCCTCGAGGACGGCACGCCCGTCGACGTCGTGCTCAACCCGCTCGGCGTGCCCGGCCGCATGAACGTCGGCCAGGTGCTCGAGACCCACCTCGGGTGGGTCGCCAAGCAGGGCTGGGACATCACGCTCGCCGAGGGCTCGCCCTCGTGGGTCAAGGACGTCCCGGTCGCCGCGGAGCGCAACGTGCCCGGCAACCCGGTCGCCACGCCCGTGTTCGACGGCGTCCCGGAGTCGGTCCTCACGGGCCTGCTCGACGTGACGCACCCGAACCGCGACGGCGAGCGCATGGTCGGCTCGGACGGCAAGGCGCGGCTCTTCGACGGCCGCTCCGGCGAGCCGTTCCCCGAGCCGGTCTCGGTCGGCTACATGTACATCCTCAAGCTGCACCACCTGGTCGACGACAAGATCCACGCCCGCTCGACCGGCCCGTACTCGATGATCACCCAGCAGCCGCTCGGTGGTAAGGCGCAGTTCGGCGGTCAGCGGTTCGGCGAGATGGAGGTGTGGGCCCTCGAGGCGTACGGCGCCGCCTACACGCTGCAGGAGCTCCTCACCATCAAGTCGGACGACGTCCCCGGACGCGTCAAGGTGTACGAGGCCATCGTCAAGGGGGAGAACATCCCCGACTCGGGCATCCCGGAGTCCTTCAAGGTCCTCCTCAAGGAGATGCAGTCGCTCTGCCTCAACGTGGAGGTGCTGTCCTCGGACGGCGTCTCCATCGACATGAAGGAGAACGACGACGAGGTCTACCGGGCCGCGGAGGAGCTGGGCATCGACCTGTCCCGCCGCCCGAACGCCTCGAGCATCGAAGAGATCTGACCTCGCGGGCCCGCCGGGACAGCCCTGTCCCGGCGGGTCACGCCACCGGCTCTCACCGGCCGACCCAGTCACGGTGAACACAGACAGACGAAGGAAGTAGGACATCTTGCTCGACGTCAACGTCTTCGACGAGCTGCGCATCGGCCTGGCGACCGCGGAGGACATCCGCACCTGGTCGCACGGCGAGGTCAAGAAGCCCGAGACCATCAACTACCGGACGCTCAAGCCGGAGAAGGACGGTCTCTTCTGCGAGAAGATCTTCGGTCCCACCCGGGACTGGGAGTGCTACTGCGGCAAGTACAAGCGCGTGCGCTTCAAGGGCATCATCTGCGAGCGCTGCGGCGTCGAGGTCACGCGCTCCAAGGTCCGTCGTGAGCGCATGGGCCACATCGAGCTGGCCGCGCCCGTCACGCACATCTGGTTCTTCAAGGGCGTCCCGTCGCGCCTCGGCTACCTGCTCGACCTCGCGCCGAAGGACCTCGAGAAGGTCATCTACTTCGCCGCTTACATGATCACCGAGGTCGACGACGAGGGCCGGCAGGAGGACCTCCCCAACCTCCAGAACGAGATCGACCTGGAGAAGAAGGAGATCACGAGCCGCCGCGACGTCGACATCGACAAGCGCGCGAGCAAGCTCGAGGCCGACCTCGCCGAGCTCGAGGCCGAGGGCGCCAAGGCCGACGCGCGTCGCAAGGTGCGCGACTCCGCCGAGCGCGAGATGGCACAGATCCGCAAGCGGGCCGACGCCGAGCTCGAGCGTCTCGACGCCGTGTGGGACCGCTTCAAGAACCTCAAGGTCGCGGACCTCGAGGGCGACGAGATGCTCTACCGCCAGCTGACGGACCGGTACGGCAACTACTTCAAGGGCGCGATGGGCGCTGCGGCGATCCAGAAGCGCCTGCAGGACTTCGACCTCGACGCCGAGGCGGCCTCGCTGCGCGACACGATCAAGAACGGCAAGGGCCAGCGCAAGACGCGCGCGCTCAAGCGGCTCAAGGTCGTCAACGCGTTCCTCACGACCAGCAACACGCCCCAGGGCATGGTGCTGGACGCGGTCCCGGTCATCCCGCCGGACCTGCGCCCGATGGTGCAGCTCGACGGTGGCCGGTTCGCGACGTCGGACCTCAACGACCTGTACCGCCGCGTGATCAACCGGAACAACCGGCTCAAGCGCCTGCTCGACCTCGGCGCGCCCGAGATCATCGTCAACAACGAGAAGCGGATGCTCCAGGAGGCCGTCGACGCGCTGTTCGACAACGGCCGCCGCGGTCGTCCGGTCACGGGCCCGGGCAACCGGCCGCTCAAGTCGATCTCGGACATGCTCAAGGGCAAGCAGGGGCGGTTCCGCCAGAACCTCCTCGGCAAGCGCGTCGACTACTCGGGCCGCTCGGTCATCGTCGTCGGCCCGCAGCTCAAGCTGCACCAGTGCGGCCTGCCCAAGCAGATGGCGCTCGAGCTCTTCAAGCCGTTCGTCATGAAGCGCCTCGTCGACCTCAACCACGCGCAGAACATCAAGAGCGCCAAGCGCATGGTCGAGCGCGCCCGTCCCCAGGTGTGGGACGTGCTCGAGGAGGTCATCACCGAGCACCCCGTGCTGCTCAACCGCGCGCCCACGCTCCACCGTCTGGGCATCCAGGCGTTCGAGCCGCAGCTCGTCGAGGGCAAGGCCATCCACCTGCACCCGCTCGTGTGCGGCGCGTTCAACGCCGACTTCGACGGTGACCAGATGGCCGTGCACCTGCCCCTGAGCACGGAGGCGCAGGCCGAGGCACGCATCCTCATGCTCTCGAGCAACAACATCCTCAAGCCGTCGGACGGCCGTCCGGTGACCATGCCCTCGCAGGACATGATCATCGGCCTGTTCCACCTCACGGCGGACCGGGACGACGAGGAGGCGGTGGGCTCCGGGCGCATGTTCAGCTCGGTCTCCGAGGCCATCATGGCGTTCGACCAGCACTCGCTGGACATCAACGCGGTCGTCACGATCCGGATGGCCGACCTGGTCCCCGGTGACGGGGAGTACGGCCTCGCCGACGACTGGAAGCAGGGCGACGTCGCGCTCGTCCGCACGACGCTCGGACGCGCGCTGTTCAACGAGCTGCTGCCCGTCGACTACCCGTACGTCAACGGTGTCGTCGACAAGAAGCGGCTGTCCGCGATCGTCAACGACCTGGCCGAGCGGTACCCCAAGGTCGAGGTCGCGGCGAGCCTGGACGCGCTCAAGGAGGCCGGCTTCCACTGGGCCACCCGCTCGGGCGTCACGATCGCCATCTCCGACGTCGCGACGCCCGACGAGAAGGCGGGCATCCTCGAGGAGCACGAGGGCCGCGCGGCGAAGATCCAGGGTCAGTACGAGAAGGGCCTGATCACCGACGACGAGCGCCGTCAGGAGCTCATCGAGATCTGGACGCAGGCGACCGACGAGGTCGCCAAGGCGATGCAGAAGAACTTCCCGGCGCGGAACACCGTGATGCGCATGGTCGGTTCGGGTGCTCGCGGCAACTGGATGCAGGTCCGTCAGATCGCCGGCATGCGCGGCCTCGTGGCGAACCCGAAGGGCGAGATCATCCCGCGCCCGATCAAGTCCAACTACCGCGAGGGCCTCTCGGTCCTCGAGTACTTCATCGCCACCCACGGCGCCCGCAAGGGTCTGGCGGACACGGCGCTGCGGACCGCCGACTCGGGCTACCTCACGCGGCGTCTGGTCGACGTGTCGCAGGACGTCATCGTGCGCGAGGAGGACTGCGGCACGGAGCGGGGCCTGACCCTGCCCGTGGGCGAGGCCCTCGGCGACGGCACGCTGCGTCGCCACGACAAGGTCGAGACGAGCATCTACGCGCGGACGCTCGCGACCGACGTCGTCGCCCCCGACGGCACCGTGGTCGCCCGCGCCGGTGAGGACGCCGGTGACCTCGTCATCGACGCCGCGCTGGCGGCCGGGGTGACCGAGGTCAAGGTCCGCTCGGTGCTCACCTGCGAGTCACGGGTCGGCACGTGCGCGAAGTGCTACGGCCGCTCGCTGGCCACCGGCAAGCTCGTGGACATCGGTGAGGCCGTCGGCATCATCGCCGCGCAGTCCATCGGTGAGCCCGGGACGCAGCTGACCATGCGTACCTTCCACACCGGTGGTGTGGCGTCCGCCGAGGACATCACGCAGGGTCTGCCCCGTGTCCAGGAGCTCTTCGAGGCCCGCACCCCCAAGGGTGAGGCGCAGATCGCGGAGTTCTCGGGCCGGGTCGTCATCGACGAGTCCGACCGGGTGCGGCGCATCGTCCTCACGCCCGACGACGGCTCCGAGGAGATCGCCTACCCGATCACCAAGCGCTCGCGCCTGCTGGTCTCGGACGGCGACCACGTCGAGGTCGGTGCGCAGCTCGCCGTCGGTGCGGTGGACCCGAAGAAGGTCCTGCGCATCCTCGGCCCGCGTGCGACGCAGAAGCACCTGGTGGACGAGGTCCAGGAGGTCTACCGCTCCCAGGGCGTGGACATCCACGACAAGCACATCGAGGTCATCGTGCGGCAGATGCTGCGGCGCGTGACCGTGCTCGACTCGGGTGACACGGACCTGCTGCCGGGCGAGCTGGCCGAACGTGGCCGGTTCGAGGACGCCAACCGTCGCGCGGTCGCCGAGGGCCGGCAGCCGGCGTCGGGCCGTCCGGAGCTCATGGGCATCACGAAGGCGTCGCTCGCGACCGACTCGTGGCTGTCCGCGGCCTCCTTCCAGGAGACGACGCGCGTCCTCACCGAGGCGTCGATGAGCGGTCGGTCCGACCCGCTGCTCGGCCTCAAGGAGAACGTCATCATCGGCAAGCTCATCCCGGCGGGTACGGGTCTTCCCCGGTACCGGAACGTCGCGGTCGAGCCGACCGAGGAGGCCAAGGCCGAGCTCTACCCGAGCTTCGGCTACGACGAGATCGACTTCCCGCCGCTCGGCATGGGCTCCGGCGAGGCGATCCCGCTCGAGGACATCGACTTCGGCGACCTGCGCTGACGTCACCGCACCGAGGCAGGGGGCTCGCCGCGCGGCGGGCCCCCTCCCTCGTGGCAGGGCGACCGACGTCACTTTGACGCTCTCGCGGACCAGCGGGTAACGTTGGTCCCTGTGCCCGCGTCGTCGGGCCCTCGCGCGTGCATCGCGTGCGACCCGCCTGGGAGACCGGGCCGGACGTCGTCACGGTGCCGGGTGGTCGACCACCGGTCGCGCGGTCCAACCGTCCAGATCCATGCTGGCGGACGGATCGTGTCCTCCGGGGCCCGACACGCCCGGGTGCGGGGGTCGGAGTCGGCGGCGCAGGACGAAAGATCCCAGGACCGGCACCAGCCGGGACTCATGACCGGCAGCGCGCAGGCGTGCGCCGGTCGACCAGAGCCAGACCGAGAAGACGGAGACGTAGTGCCCACGATCCAGCAGCTCGTGCGTAAGGGACGGACGTCCAAGGTGACGAACTCCAAGACGCCGGCCCTCAAGGGCAGCCCGCAGCGGCGCGGTGTGTGCACCCGCGTCTACACCACGACCCCGAAGAAGCCGAACTCCGCGCTGCGCAAGGTCGCTCGCGTGAAGCTCTCGAGCCAGATCGAGGTCACCGCCTACATCCCCGGTGTCGGTCACAACCTCCAGGAGCACTCGATCGTGCTCGTGCGTGGCGGTCGTGTGAAGGACCTGCCGGGTGTCCGCTACAAGATCGTGCGCGGTGCGCTCGACACCCAGGGTGTCAAGAACCGCAAGCAGGCTCGCAGCCGCTACGGCGCGAAGAAGGGCAACTGAGATGCCTCGTAAGGGTCCGGCCCCGAAGCGGCCGCTCATCGTCGACCCGGTCTACGGGTCCCCGGTCGTCACCCAGCTCGTGAACAAGGTGCTCCTCGACGGCAAGAAGTCCGTCGCCGAGGCCATCGTCTACGGCGCGCTCGAGGGTGCTCGCGAGAAGACGGGCGGCGACCCGGTCGTCGTCCTCAAGCGCGCGCTCGACAACGTGCGCCCGTCGCTCGAGGTCAAGTCCCGCCGCGTCGGTGGCGCCACCTACCAGGTGCCGGTCGAGGTCCGCCCCGTCCGGGCGACCACGCTCGCGCTGCGCTGGCTCGTGGACTACTCCCGCGCCCGTCGGGAGAAGACCATGACCGAGCGCCTCATGAACGAGATCCTCGACGCCTCCAACGGCCTGGGTGCCGCGGTCAAGCGCCGCGAGGACATGCACAAGATGGCCGAGTCGAACAAGGCGTTCGCGCACTACCGCTGGTAGTCGCCGCCACGGCGGGTGACCGCCGCTCGGCCGGGGACGGCCAACGCACGATCGGCCCACCCGGCCACCACCGACTGCTCCAAGAAGGGCTTCACACCGTGGCACTTGACGTGCTGACCGACCTGAACAAGGTCCGCAACATCGGCATCATGGCGCACATCGACGCCGGCAAGACCACCACCACCGAGCGGATCCTGTTCTACACCGGGGTCAACTACAAGATCGGTGAGACGCACGACGGCGCGTCGACGATGGACTGGATGGAGCAGGAGCAGGAGCGCGGCATCACGATCACGTCCGCCGCGACGACCTGCTACTGGAAGGACAACCAGATCAACATCATCGACACGCCCGGCCACGTCGACTTCACGGTCGAGGTGGAGCGCTCGCTGCGCGTGCTCGACGGTGCGGTCGCCGTGTTCGACGGCAAGGAGGGCGTCGAGCCCCAGTCGGAGACGGTCTGGCGTCAGGCGGACAAGTACAACGTCCCGCGCATCTGCTTCGTCAACAAGATGGACAAGCTCGGCGCGGACTTCTACTTCACGATCGACACGATCGTCGGCCGCCTCAAGGCCAAGCCGCTGGTCATCCAGCTGCCGATCGGCTCCGAGAACGACTTCATCGGCGTCGTCGACCTGATCGAGCAGAAGGCGCTCGTCTGGCGCGGGGAGACCAAGCTCGGCGAGGAGTACTCCGTCGAGGAGATCCCGGCCGACCTGGTCGAGAAGGCCGCGCAGTACCGGGCCGACCTCGTCGAGGCCGTCGCCGAGGCGAGCGAGGAGCTGCTCGAGAAGTACCTCGGCGGCGAGGAGTTCACGGTCGCGGAGCTGAAGGCGGGCATCCGCGCCCTGACCATCTCCTCGCAGGCGTACCCCGTCCTGTGCGGCTCGGCGTTCAAGAACAAGGGCGTCCAGCCCATGCTCGACGCCGTCATCGACTACCTGCCGTCCCCCCTGGACGTGCCGGCCATCGAGGGCCACGACGCCAAGGACCCCGAGCTCGTCGTCGAGCGCCACCCGGACGCGACCGAGCCGTTCTCGGCCCTCGCGTTCAAGGTCGCCTCGCACCCGTTCTTCGGCAAGCTGACGTACGTCCGGGTGTACTCGGGCAAGGTCCCCTCCGGTGCCCAGGTGGTCAACTCCACCAAGGGCAAGAAGGAGCGCATCGGCAAGCTGTTCCAGATGCACTCCAACAAGGAGAACCCGGTCGACGAGGCCACGGCGGGCCACATCTACGCGTTCATCGGCCTCAAGGACGTCACCACGGGTGACACCCTGTGCGACCCGGCCCACCAGGTCGTGCTCGAGTCGATGACCTTCCCCGAGCCCGTCATCGACGTGGCGATCGAGCCGAAGACGAAGGGCGACCAGGAGAAGCTGTCGCTCGCGATCCAGAAGCTCGCGGAGGAGGACCCGACCTTCCGCGTCAAGCTCGACGAGGAGACCGGCCAGACCGTCATCGGCGGCATGGGCGAGCTCCACCTCGACATCCTCGTCGACCGCATGCGGCGCGAGTTCAAGGTCGAGGCGAACGTCGGCAAGCCGCAGGTGGCGTACCGCGAGACGATCCGCCGCAAGGTCGAGAAGATCGACTACGTCCACAAGAAGCAGACCGGTGGCTCGGGCCAGTACGCGAAGGTCCAGATGACCTTCGAGCCGCTCGAGTCGGAGGACGGCGAGCTCTACACGTTCGTCAACGCCGTCACGGGTGGCCGCGTCCCGCGCGAGTACATCCCGAGCGTCGACGCCGGTATCCAGTCCGCGATGGAGCTCGGCGTGCTCGCCGGGTACCCGCTGGTCGGGATCAAGGCGACGCTGCTCGACGGCGCCGCGCACGACGTCGACTCCTCGGAGATGGCGTTCAAGATCGCCGGCTCGATGATCCTCAAGGAGGCGGTCCGCAAGGCGGACCCGGTCCTCCTTGAGCCGGTCATGGCCGTCGAGGTGCGCACCCCTGAGGACTACATGGGTGAGGTCATCGGCGACATCAACTCGCGCCGCGGCATGATCCAGTCCATGGAGGACGCCACGGGCGTGAAGGTCATCCGCGCGCTCGTGCCGCTGTCGGAGATGTTCGGCTACGTCGGCGACCTGCGCTCCAAGACGCAGGGCCGCGCGGTGTACTCGATGCAGTTCGACAGCTACGCCGAGGTTCCTCGTAATGTTGCCGAGGAGATCATCAAGAAGACCCGGGGCGAGTAGTCCCACAGGTCGTCAGCACGTCCAGTTCCACACACAACCTGTAGCGACCCGCACGCCCCGCAGGAGTCAAGCCGGCACCTGCATCGTTCGGCACAACTACCCAGTCCGAGGAGGACCCCAGTGGCGAAGGCCAAGTTCGAGCGGACCAAGCCGCACGTCAACATCGGGACCATCGGTCACGTCGACCACGGCAAGACGACGCTGACCGCTGCCATCTCGAAGGTGCTGCACGACAAGTTCCCCGACCTGAACCCCTTCACGCCGTTCGACGAGATCGACAAGGCGCCGGAGGAGAAGCAGCGCGGTATCACGATCAACATCGCGCACGTCGAGTACCAGACGGAGAAGCGTCACTACGCGCACGTCGATGCGCCCGGTCACGCCGACTACATCAAGAACATGATCACGGGTGCCGCCCAGATGGACGGCGCGATCCTCGTGGTCGCTGCGACGGACGGCCCGATGGCCCAGACGCGTGAGCACGTCCTGCTCGCCCGTCAGGTCGGCGTGCCCTACCTGCTCGTCGCGCTCAACAAGTCCGACATGGTCGACGACGAGGAGATCCTCGAGCTCGTCGAGATGGAGGTCCGTGAGCTGCTGTCCGCCCAGGGCTTCGACGGCGACGACGCCCCCGTCGTGCGCGTCTCCGGCCTCAAGGCTCTCGAGGGCGACCCGCAGTGGGTCAAGGCCGTCGAGGACCTGCTGGACGCGGTCGACGAGTCCGTGCCGGAGCCGGTGCGTGACATGGACAAGCCGTTCCTCATGCCGATCGAGGACGTCTTCACCATCACGGGCCGTGGCACCGTCGTCACCGGCAAGGTCGACCGCGGCAAGCTCGCGATCAACTCCGAGGTCGAGATCGTCGGCATCCGCCCGGCGCAGAAGACCACGGTCACCGGCATCGAGATGTTCCACAAGCAGATGGACGAGGCGTGGGCCGGCGAGAACTGCGGCCTCCTGCTCCGTGGCATCAAGCGCGAGGACGTCGAGCGCGGCCAGGTCGTCGTGAAGCCGGGTTCGATCACGCCGCACACCAACTTCGAGGCGCAGGTCTACATCCTGGCCAAGGACGAGGGCGGCCGTCACAACCCGTTCTACTCGAACTACCGTCCGCAGTTCTACTTCCGCACGACGGACGTCACCGGCGTCATCACGCTGCCCGAGGGCACCGAGATGGTCATGCCCGGCGACAACACCGAGATGACGGTCGAGCTGATCCAGCCGATCGCCATGGAGGAGGGCCTCGGCTTCGCCATCCGTGAGGGTGGCCGGACCGTCGGCTCGGGCCGTGTGACGAAGATCAACAAGTGACGTGAGCGAGGGCCCGGGCCACGTGCCCGGGCCCTCGCCATGCCAGGCCGGCCCGCCGAGAGCGGCGGACCGGGGTGGACGGTGTGACGGGTGTGACCGGCGCGACGCCGACGCGATTGGTAATCGCCGAGGTCGTCTGGCACACTGTTCAGGTTGCCCGGCGCCGCCGTGCGCCGCTTGGGAACGGGGACGAGATCCCCGGGCCGCGGTGGTATCGGCGTGAGACCGGCAGCCATGCACGACAGACGTTGAGGACCAGGTGCCTCGCCCGACAGGGGCGACGGGGACTGGATCCACACAGCATCCAACGACCTCGCGCCTCACGGCGCGCAGCGCGAAGGTGTGCCGCAACACGCGACACGCCCGAGTGCGGGGGTCGGACAGCAGCGGTTCGAGAGAGAGAGTCAGACGACGCCATGGCGGGACAGAAGATCCGCATCCGGCTCAAGTCCTACGACCACGAGGTCATCGACAGCTCGGCGCGCAAGATCGTCGACACGGTGACGCGCGCTGGTGCGACGGTCGTGGGCCCGGTGCCGCTGCCGACGGAGAAGAACGTCTTCTGCGTCATCCGGTCGCCTCACAAGTACAAGGACAGCCGCGAGCACTTCGAGATGCGCACGCACAAGCGCCTCATCGACATCATCGATCCCACGCCGAAGGCGGTGGACTCGCTCATGCGACTCGACCTGCCGGCTGACGTGAACATCGAGATCAAGCTCTGAGGCAGGAGATCACGATGACCACCCTTCCCCAGAACGCGAAGCCGATCACGGCGGTGCTGGGCACGAAGCTCGGCATGACCCAGGTGTGGGACGAGGCCGGACGCCTCGTCCCGGTCACGGTCGTGCAGGTCGGCACCAACGTCGTGACCCAGGTCCGCGACGTCGAGACGGACGGCTACGCCGCGGTCCAGCTGGCCTACGGCCCGATCGACCCCCGCAAGGTGTCCCAGCCCCTCAAGGGCCACTTCGAGAAGGCCGGCGTCACGCCGCGCCGTCACGTGGCCGAGATCCGGACGTCCGACGCCGCCGAGTTCGTGCTCGGCCAGGAGATCACCGCCGAGGCCTTCACGGCCGGCCAGGTGGTCGACGTCACGGGCACCACCAAGGGCAAGGGCACCGCCGGTGTGATGAAGCGCCACGGCTTCTCCGGCGTCGGCGCCTCCCACGGTGCGCACCGCAACCACCGCAAGCCCGGCTCGATCGGTGGCGCCTCGACGCCGTCGCGCGTCTTCAAGGGTCTGCGCATGGCCGGTCGCATGGGCCACGAGCGCCAGACCACCCAGAACCTGACCGTTCACGCGGTCGACGCCGAGCGGGGCCTCCTGCTCGTCAAGGGCGCCGTTCCCGGCCCCAAGCGTGGCGTCGTCATCGTGCGTAGTGCCGCGAAGGGGGCGTGACCATGACCTCGCCGACCGTGCTGACCGTCGACGTGCTGGACGCCACGGGCAAGAAGGCCGGCACCGCCGAGCTTCCTGCCGAGGTGTTCGACGTCCAGACGAACGTGCCGCTGATCCACCAGGTCGTGGTGGCGCAGCTCGCTGCCGCCCGCCAGGGCACCCACTCGACGCTGCGTCGGGGTGAGGTCTCCGGTGGAGGCCGCAAGCCCTACAAGCAGAAGGGCACCGGCCGCGCCCGCCAGGGCTCGACCCGTGCACCGCAGTTCGCCGGTGGTGGCGTGGTGCACGGCCCCAAGCCGCGCGACTACAGCCAGCGCACGCCCAAGAAGATGAAGGCGGCCGCCCTGCGCGGTGCCCTCTCCGACCGGGCCCGCGCCGGCCGCGTGCACGTCGTCGAGAGCTTCGCGCTCGAGGGCTCCGTGCCCTCGACGCGCACTGCGGTCGCGACGCTCGCGGCGATCTCGCAGCGACGCCACGTCCTCGTGGTGCTCGAGCGGAACGACGCGGCGAGCTGGAAGTCGCTGCGCAACGCCGAGCAGGTCCACCTGCTGCTGGCCGACCAGCTCAACACCTACGACGTGCTCGTCTCCGACGACGTCGTCTTCACCCGCGGCGCGCTCGAGGCCTTCCTCTCGCGCCCCACGGGCAAGGCGGCCAAGGCCGTCGCGACGTCGACCGAGGCCGAGCAGGACGCTGAGGAGACGAAGTGAGCACGCTGAACAAGGACCCGCGCGACATCCTCATCTCGCCGGTCGTCTCCGAGAAGAGCTACGGCCTCCTCGACGAGGGCAAGTACACCTTCGTGGTGGACCCGCGCTCGAACAAGACCGAGATCAAGATCGCCGTGGAGCAGGTGTTCGGCGTCGAGGTCGCCTCGGTCAACACGATCAACCGCAAGGGCAAGTCGCGGCGGACGAAGTTCGGCCTGGGCAAGCGCAAGGACACCAAGCGCGCGATCGTCACGCTGCGCTCGGGCACCATCGACATCTTCGGCGGACCGGTCGGCTGACGCCGGACCGACGAGACAAAGGGACTGACCTCCATGGGAATCCGCAAGTACAAGCCGACGACGCCCGGGCGCCGTGGCTCGAGCGTGGCCGACTTCGTCGAGATCACGCGCTCCGAGCCCGAGAAGTCGCTCGTCCGCCCGCTCCACAAGACCGGTGGCCGTAACAGCACCGGTCGGGTGACCACGCGTCACCAGGGCGGCGGCCACAAGCGCGCCTACCGCGTGATCGACTTCCGTCGTCACGACAAGGACGGCGTGCCGGCCAAGGTCGCGCACATCGAGTACGACCCGAACCGCACGGCGCGCATCGCGCTCCTGCACTACGCCGACGGCGAGAAGCGCTACATCATCGCGCCGAACAAGCTGGCGCAGGGTGACATGGTCGAGAACGGCGCCGGTGCCGACATCAAGCCCGGCAACAACCTGCCGCTGCGCAACATCCCGACGGGTACCGTCATCCACGCGATCGAGCTGAAGCCCGGTGGCGGCGCGAAGATGGCCCGCTCGGCCGGTGCGTCGGTGCAGCTCGTCGCCAAGGACGGCCCCTACGCCCAGCTGCGTCTGCCCTCGGGCGAGATCCGCAACGTCGACCTGCGCTGCCGCGCGACCGTCGGCGAGGTCGGCAACGCCGAGCAGTCGAACATCAACTGGGGCAAGGCCGGCCGCATGCGCTGGAAGGGCAAGCGCCCGTCCGTCCGCGGTGTCGCGATGAACCCGATCGACCACCCGCACGGTGGTGGTGAGGGCAAGACGTCCGGTGGTCGCCACCCGGTGAGCCCCTGGGGCCAGCCGGAGGGCCGCACGCGCCGTCCGAACAAGCCGAGCGACAAGCTCATCGTCCGCCGCCGGCGTTCCGGCAAGAACAAGAAGCGCTGAAAAGGAGCCTGACAGATGCCTCGCAGCCTGAAGAAGGGCCCCTTCGTCGACGGACACCTTCAGAAGAAGGTCGACGTGCAGAACGAGAAGGGGACCAAGACGGTCATCAAGACCTGGTCCCGTCGCTCGATGATCACGCCGGACTTCCTCGGCCACACCTTCGCCGTGCACGACGGCCGCAAGCACGTCCCGGTCTTCGTGACCGAGTCGATGGTCGGCCACAAGCTCGGCGAGTTCGCCCCCACGCGGACCTTCCGCGGCCACGAGAAGGACGACCGCAAGGGTCGTCGTCGCTGACCTCGCGGTCACCGACGACATCCGAGCGGTACGTCATCCACTGACAGAAGAAGGCAGGACAGCAATGGAAGCCAAGGCGCAGGCGCGGTTCGTCCGTGTCACGCCCCAGAAGGCCCGGCGCGTCGTGGACCTCATCCGTGGCAAGCAGGCCGAGCAGGCCGTCGCGACGCTGAAGTTCGCGCCGCAGGCTGCGGGGGAGACGGTCCTCAAGGTCGTCGAGAGCGCGATCGCCAACGCCCGCGTCAAGGCGGACCGTGCGAACGTCGCTTTCGACGCATCGACGCTCGTGGTCTCCGCGGCGTATGTCGACGAGGGCCCGACCCTCAAGCGTTTCCGCCCGCGGGCCCAGGGCCGCGCGAGCCAGATCCTCAAGCGCACGAGCCACATCACCGTGGTCGTCGCGCCGGTCGAGAAGAAGGAGAGGACCCGATAGTGGGACAGAAGGTCAACCCGCACGGGTACCGCCTCGGCATCACCACCGACCACCGGTCGCGATGGTTCGCCGACAGCACCAAGCCCGGGCAGCGCTACCGCGACTACGTGCGCGAGGACGTCCAGATCCGCAAGCTGATGTCGACGGGCCTCGAGCGCGCCGGCATCGCCAAGGTGGAGATCGAGCGCACCCGCGACCGTGTCCGCGTGGACATCCACACGGCCCGTCCGGGCATCGTCATCGGCCGCCGCGGCGCCGAGGCCGACCGCATCCGCGGGGAGCTCGAGAAGCTCACCGGCAAGCAGGTGCAGCTCAACATCCTCGAGGTCAAGAACGCCGAGATCGAGGCGCAGCTGGTCGCGCAGGGCATCGCCGAGCAGCTCGCGAGCCGTGTCTCCTTCCGTCGTGCGATGCGCAAGGGCATGCAGTCCGCGCAGCGCGCCGGTGCCAAGGGCATCCGGGTGCAGTGCTCGGGCCGCCTCGGCGGCGCCGAGATGAGCCGCTCGGAGTTCTACCGCGAGGGTCGCGTGCCCCTGCACACGCTCCGCGCGAACATCGACTTCGGCCTGTTCGAGGCGAAGACGACGTTCGGCCAGATCGGTGTCAAGGTCTGGATCTACAAGGGCGACATGACCGAGAAGGAGTTCGCCCGCGAGCAGGCCACGGCCGGCCCGCGCGCCCCCCGTGGTGGCCCGCGCGGCGACCGCGGCGACCGTCCCGCTCGTGCACCGCGCCGTGACCGTGCCGAGGGCTCGACCGACGCGCCGGCCCAGCCGGCCGCCGAGGCCGCTCCCGCCGGCGAGGCTTCGACCGGAACGGAGGCCTGAGCATGCTGATCCCGCGCAGGCTCAAGCACCGCAAGCAGCACCACCCGTCGCGCTCCGGCGCAGCCACGGGTGGCACCGCGATCTCGTTCGGCGAGTACGGCATCCAGGCTCTCGAGCCCGCCTACGTCACGAACCGGCAGATCGAGGCCGCCCGTATCGCCATGACCCGCCACATCAAGCGTGGTGGCAAGGTCTGGATCAACATCTACCCGGACCGTCCGCTGACCAAGAAGCCGGCGGAGACCCGCATGGGTTCCGGTAAGGGTTCCCCCGAGTGGTGGATCGCCAACGTCAAGCCGGGTCGCGTGCTCTTCGAGCTCGCCGGCGTGCCGGAGCCCCTCGCCCGTGAGGCGATGCGGCGTGCGATGCACAAGCTCCCGATGAAGTGCCGTTTCGTGGTGCGCGAGGGTGGTGGCAACTGATGGCTATCGGGTCGAAGGAGCTCGTTCCGACCGAGCTGGACGGCATGGACGACGACGCGCTCGTCGCCGAGCTGAAGAAGTCCAAGGAGGAGCTGTTCAACCTCCGGTTCCAGTCCGCCACCGGCCAGCTCGAGAGCCACGGTCGGCTGAAGGCCGTGCGCCGCGACATCGCGCGGATCTACACGATCCTGCGCGAGCGTGAGCTCGGCATCCGTACCGCACCCAGCTCCAGCGCTGAGTGAGCGAGAGGTCTGACATGAGCACCGAGAACGCCAGCGCGGCGACGACCGCCGAGCCCGCCACGGCCGAGAACCGGCCGTACCGCAAGACGCGGCGCGGCTACGTCGTCAGCGACAAGATGGACAAGACCGTCGTGGTCGAGGTCGAGGACCGGGTCAAGCACCCGCTCTACGGCAAGGTCATGCGGCGCACGAGCAAGGTCAAGGCGCACGACGAGGCCAACGCGGCCGGCGCGGGCGACCTGGTCCTCATCATGGAGACCCGTCCGCTCTCCGCCACCAAGCGGTGGCGCGTGGTGGAGATCCTCGAGAAGGCGAAGTAGTCCTGCCGGCACCCGTCGGCTCCAGTGCGCACCTCCCGGTGCGACCGGGGTACGCGCGGCGGGGCACCGACCAGACGCCCGACCACACACATCCGTTCGGCAAGGCTCGCCTGCGAGCAGCGCAGCGAGAACCAGCAGACGACAGGAGTAGGGAAAGATGATCCAGCAGGAGTCGCGACTCAAGGTCGCCGACAACACGGGTGCGAAGCAGATCCTCTGCATCCGCGTTCTCGGTGGCTCTGGCCGTCGCTACGCCGGAATCGGCGACGTCATCGTCGCGACCGTCAAGGACGCCATCCCCGGCGGCAACGTCAAGAAGGGCGACGTCGTCAAGGCCGTGATCGTGCGCACCACCAAGGAGCGCCGTCGTCCGGACGGCTCGTACATCAAGTTCGACGAGAACGCCGCCGTGATCCTCAAGGGCGACGGCGAGCCTCGCGGCACCCGCATCTTCGGCCCGGTGGGCCGCGAGCTGCGCGACAAGAAGTTCATGAAGATCATCTCGCTGGCGCCGGAGGTGCTCTGACCATGGCCAAGATCAAGAAGGGCGACCTCGTCGTCGTCATCTCGGGCCGCGACCGCGGCAAGCAGGGCCGGGTGCTGGAGGTCGTCAAGGACTCCGACCGCCTGATCGTCGAAGGTGTCCAGCGTGTCACCAAGCACGTCAAGGCCGGCCAGTCGAACCGCGGAACGCGCACCGGTGGCATCGAGACCGTCGAGGCCCCCATCCACGTCAGCAACGTGATGCTGGTCGACCCGGAGTCCAAGAAGGGCACCCGGGTCGGGTACCGCACCGAGCAGATCGAGCGCGACGGCCGCACCCGCACCGTCCGGGTCCGCGTGGCCAAGCGCTCCGGTAAGGACATCTGATGAGCACCGAGACCGAGGCCGCCACCGTCGAGACCCGTGAGGTCCCGCGGCTCAAGGCCCGTTACGCCGAGGAGATCCTCCCCGCGCTGCGCGAGGAGTTCTCGCACGAGAACGTCAACCAGGTCGCGCGCCTGGTCAAGATCGTCGTCAACATGGGTGTCGGCGAGGCCGCACGCGACTCGAAGCTGATCGACGGGGCCATCAAGGACCTCACCGCGATCACCGGGCAGAAGCCGCAGGTCACCAAGGCGCGCAAGTCGATCGCCCAGTTCAAGCTGCGCGAGGGCATGCCGATCGGCGCCCACGTGACGCTGCGCGGCGACCGGATGTGGGAGTTCGCGGACCGCCTGGTCTCGCTCGCGCTCCCGCGCATCCGCGACTTCCGCGGTCTGTCGCCCAAGCAGTTCGACGGGCACGGCAACTACACCTTCGGCCTGACCGAGCAGGCGATGTTCCACGAGATCGACCCGGACCGCACGGACCGGGTGCGCGGCATGGACATCACCGTCGTGACGACCGCGACCACCGACGACGAGGGCCGCTCGCTGCTCCGCCGTCTGGGCTTCCCCTTCAAGGAGAACTGACATGGCGAAGACTGCCCTGATCCAGAAGGCGGCGCGCAAGCCGAAGTTCGGCGTCCGCGCCTACAGCCGGTGCCAGCGGTGCGGACGTCCGCACTCGGTCTACCGCAAGTTCGGCCTCTGCCGTATCTGCGTGCGCCAGATGGCGCACCGCGGCGAGCTTCCCGGTGTCACCAAGAGCAGCTGGTAACGACGACGTCGTAGGTCCGCCGGAGCAGTGTGCTCCGGCGCGATACCGCGGCGAGGAAGGGCGACAGCCCGATGATGACTGACCCGATCGCAGACATGCTGACCCGTCTGCGGAACGCGAACTCCGCGTACCACGACACCGTCACGATGCCCTACAGCAAGCTCAAGGGGAACATCGCGGACATCCTCAAGGCCGAGGGCTACATCGCCGGCTGGACCGTCGGGGACGCCCCCGTCGGCAAGAGCCTGACGATCCAGCTCAAGTTCGGCCCCAACCGCGAGCGGTCGCTCGCGGGCGTGCGCCGCGTGTCCAAGCCGGGCCTGCGCGTGTACGCGAAGTCCACCAACCTGCCCCGCGTGCTGGGCGGCCTCGGCGTGGCGATCCTGTCCACGTCCTCCGGCCTGCTCACCGACAAGCAGGCGGCCACGAAGGGCGTGGGTGGGGAAGTCCTCGCCTACGTCTGGTAACCCGAGAACCGAGAGGAGAAGACCATGTCTCGAATCGGCAAGGTCCCCGTCCCGGTCCCGGCCGGCGTGGACGTGAGCATCGACGGCGCCGAGGTGACGGTCAAGGGCCCCAAGGGCACCCTGACGCACACGGTCCCCGCACCGATCCAGGTCGCCCAGGAGGACGGCACCCTCGTGGTGACGCGTCCCGACGACGAGCGCGCCTCGCGCTCGCTGCACGGCCTGACCCGCACCCTCCTGTCCAACCTCGTGGTGGGCGTGACCGAGGGCTACACCAAGCGCCTCGAGATCGTCGGCACGGGTTACCGCGTGACCGCCAAGGGCTCGGACCTCGAGTTCGCCCTCGGCTTCAGCCACCCGGTCACCGTCGCCGCCCCCGCGGGCATCACGTTCGCGGTCGAGGCGCCCACGCGCTTCTCCGTGAGCGGGATCGACAAGCAGCAGGTCGGCGAGGTCGCCGCGAACATCCGCAAGATCCGCAAGCCCGAGCCCTACAAGGGCAAGGGTGTGCGCTACGCGGGCGAGGTCGTCCGCCGCAAGGCCGGAAAGGCTGGTAAGTGACGATGGCACTCACGATCCGTGGCAAGGGCAAGATGGTCGCCCGCGCGCGTCGCCACCTGCGCCTGCGCAAGAAGGTCTCCGGAACGCCGGCGCGTCCGCGCCTCGTCGTCAGCCGCTCGAGCCGCCACATGGTGGCCCAGGTCGTCGACGACACGGCCGGTCGCACCCTGGTCTCCGCATCGACCCTCGAGGCCGATCTGCGTGCCTTCGACGGCGACAAGACCGCCAAGGCCCGCCGCATCGGCGAGCTCATCGCCGAGCGTGCGAAGGCCGCCGGCGTCGAGGCCGTTGTGTTCGACCGCGGCGGCAACAAGTACCACGGGCGGGTCGCGGCAGTCGCCGACGGCGCCCGCGAGGGCGGGCTGGTCCTGTGACCGCCACCCGAGTCCTGTCCGTACGGAAGCAGAGGAACCACTGATGGCTGCACCTCAGCGCAGCAACACCGGCGCCCAGGGCGGCGCACAGGGCGGCGGCGACCGTCGCGACGGTGGCCGCCGTGATGGCGGTCGTCGTGGGGACGCCGCCGAGAAGAGCGCCTTCCTCGAGCGAGTGGTCACCATCAACCGGGTGTCCAAGGTCGTCAAGGGCGGACGCCGCTTCAGCTTCACGGCGCTCGTCGTCGTGGGCGACGGCGACGGCACCGTGGGCGTCGGCTACGGCAAGGCCAAGGAGGTGCCCGCGGCGATCGCCAAGGGTGTCGAGGAGGCGAAGAAGAGCTTCTTCCGCGTCCCCCGCATCCAGGGCACCATCCCGCACCCGATCACGGGTGAGGCAGCTGCCGGGGTCGTGTTCCTGCGTCCCGCGTCGCCCGGTACCGGTGTCATCGCCGGCGGTCCGGTGCGCGCGGTCCTCGAGTGCGCCGGCATCCACGACGTGCTGTCCAAGTCCATGGGCTCCACCAACGCCATCAACATCGTCCACGCGACGGTGGCGGCGCTGCGCGGGCTCGAGGAGCCGGAGGCCGTGGCCGCGCGCCGTGGCCTGCCGCTCGAGCACGTGACGCCGGCCTCGATGCTGCGCGCCCGGGCACGTGGCGTGGCAGCGAAGGCAGGTGCCTGATGGCCCGGCTCAAGGTGACCCAGACCAAGTCCGCCATCGGCGGCAAGCAGAACCAGCGCGACACGCTGCGGACCCTCGGCCTCAAGCGCATCGGCGACGTCGTCGTCAAGGAGGACCGTCCTGAGATCCGCGGCATGGTCGCCACGGTGACCCACCTGGTCGCCGTCGAGGAGGTCGAGTGACCATGGCAGAGACCGCGAAGGACAAGAGCACGGACGCCGAGAAGGCGCCCGCGAAGAAGGCCACCAAGGCCACGGCCACCAAGGCCTCGGCCGCCGAGAAGCCGGCAGCCGAGACCAAGGCCAAGAAGGCGCCCAAGGCCGAGACGGCTGCGGCCGCCGAGAAGCCCGCCCGCGCGAAGGCCGCGGCGTCGGCCGACAAGCCGGCGAAGGCCTCGACGACGTCGGGTTCCGCCGCCGCCGCGAAGCCCGCACGGGCCTCGAAGGCGTCGTCGGCTGCGGCACCCGAGGGCGCCGGTGGCACCCTCAAGGTCCACCACCTGCGTCCGGCCCCGGGCGCGCACACCGCCAAGACCCGCGTGGGTCGAGGCGAGGCGTCCAAGGGCAAGACGGCCGGTCGTGGCACCAAGGGCTCGAAGGCCCGCTACCAGGTGCCCGAGCGGTTCGAGGGCGGGCAGATGCCCATGCACATGCGCCTGCCGAAGCTGCGGGGGTTCAAGAACCCGTTCCGCACGGAGTATCAGGTCGTCAACCTCGACAAGCTCGTCGCGCTGTACCCGAAGGGTGGCGACGTCACGGTCGAGGACCTCGTGGCCAAGGGTGCGGTCCGCAAGGGCTCGCCGGTCAAGGTGCTCGGCGACGGCGACGTGAGCGTCAAGCTCACGGTCACCGTCCAGAAGGTCTCGGCCTCCGCCGCGGAGAAGATCGTCGCGGCCGGCGGCACGATCACCCAGGACTGACGCCGGAGCAGGGGCCGGGCCGCATCGCGACCCGGCCCCTGCGCCGTCCCGGGGCAGACCTCGGTTAGGGTCTGCAGGGGCGCTCACGGGCGCCGCAGCGGTACCAGCGGGCGCCGGGCAGACGCCCGGCCGGCGGGGCCCGCACGCCGGGCTCCCGGCACGACGACACACCGCCCGCGGGCGGAGCAGGAGGACAGGTGCTCAGCGCATTCGCCCGGGCCTTCCGGACGCCAGACCTGCGGCGCAAGCTGCTGTTCACGATCGCGATCATGGCCGTGTTCCGGGTGGGCTCGTTCCTGCCTGCGCCGGGCGTCGACTACCGCAACGTGCAGCAGTGCGTCGAGGAGACCCAGGGCGCCAACGACCTGCTCGGGCTCATCAACCTCTTCAGCGGCGGCGCGCTCCTCCAGCTCGCGGTCTTCGCGCTGGGGATCATGCCGTACATCACGGCGAGCATCATCGTGCAGCTGCTGCGGGTCGTCATCCCGCACTTCGAGGCGCTGCACCAGGAGGGCCAGTCCGGCACCGCCCGGCTCACGCAGTACACGCGCTACCTGACGATCGGGCTCGCGATCCTGCAGTCGACGACGATCATCACGGTCGCGCGCAACGGGCTCCTCTTCGCCAACTGCTCCGTGCCGGTCATCCCCAACGACGGCGTGACCACGATCGTGCTGATGATCATCACGATGACCGCGGGCACGGCGATCATCATGTGGCTCGGCGAGCTCATCACCGAGCGCGGCATCGGCAACGGCATGTCCCTGCTGATCTTCACGCAGATCGCGGCCACGTTCCCCGTCGCCATGTGGTCCATCGCCGGCGGCGAGAACGGCGTGACGAAGTTCATCATCGTGCTGCTCGTCATCGTGCTGGTCATCGGCCTGGTGGTCTTCGTCGAGCAGTCGCAGCGACGCATCCCGGTCCAGTACGCCAAGCGGATGGTCGGCCGGAAGATGTACGGCGGGTCGAGCACCTACATCCCGATCAAGATCAACATGTCGGGTGTCATCCCGGTCATCTTCGCGTCGTCGCTGCTCGCGATCCCCGGTCTGGCCGCCCAGTTCGGCGACCAGACGGCCGGCTGGGTCCAGTGGGTCTCGGTCAACGTCGCGGACCCGGCGGCGCCGCTCAACATCGGGCTGTACGTCGTCCTCATCATCTTCTTCGCCTACTTCTACACCGCTATCACGTTCAACCCGGACGAGGTCGCGGACAACATGAAGAAGTACGGCGGCTTCATCCCGGGCATCCGCGCGGGTCGGCCGACGGCCGAGTACCTGGACTACGTGATCTCGCGGATCACGGCGCCGGGCTCGCTGTACCTCGCCTTCGTCGCGATGATCCCGCTCATCGCGTTCATCCTGCTCGAGGTCGGCACCAACATCCCGTTCGGCGGGGCGTCGATCCTCATCGTCGTGGGCGTCGGCATGGAGACGGTCAAGCAGATCGAGTCGCAGCTGCAGCAGCGGCACTACGAGGGGTTCCTGAGGTGACGGCACGACTGGTGATCATGGGACCGCAGGGCGCCGGCAAGGGCACCCAGGCGGCGCGTCTCGCGGAGCGGCTCGGCGTCCCGGCGATCTCGACCGGCGACATCTTCCGCGCCAACATCAAGGGCGGCACCGAGCTCGGGGTGCTCGCGCAGTCGTACACGGCCCGCGGTGAGCTCGTGCCCGACGAGGTCACGAACGACATGGTCCGGGACCGCCTCGCGCAGGCGGACGCCCAGCAGGGGTTCATCCTCGACGGGTACCCGCGCAACGCCGCCCAGGTCGGGACTCTCGACGAGATCCTCGCCGAGCACGACGTCGTGCTCGACGGCGTGGTGGAGCTCACGGCCGACCGGTCGGAGCTCCTCGCGCGGCTGGCGCGCCGCGCCGAGCTCGAGGGGCGCGAGGACGACACCCCGGAGTCGATCGCGCGACGCCTGGACATCTACGCCGAGCAGACGGAGCCGCTCACGGCTGCGTACGCGGCGCGCGGCGTGCTCGTGCGCGTGGACGGCATCGGCGACATCGACGAGGTGACCGAGCGCCTGCTCACCGCGCTCGAGCAGCTCGACGACGCACCGGTCCGCGGCGGCGTCTGAGTCGCCGTGTTCGGGCGCGACGGGATCGAGTACAAGACGGCCGAGCAGGTCCAGGCCATGCGTCGGGCCGGGCTCGTCGTCGCCGACGCGCACGCCGCCGTGCGCGAGGCGATCCGGGCGGGGGTGACCACCGCGGACCTCGACCACGTCGCCGCCGGCGTGATCCGCGAGGCGGGCGCGACGCCGTCGTTCCTCGGGTACCACGGGTACCCCGCGACGCTGTGCGTCTCCGTCAACGACGAGATCGTGCACGGCATCCCCGGGGAGCGCGTGCTCCAGCCGGGCGACGTCGTCTCCGTGGACTGCGGCGCGATCGTCGACGGCTGGCACGGGGACGCGGCCTTCACGCTCGTGCTGCCCGAGGCGGACCCGGCCGACGTCGCGCTGAGCGAGACGACGGAGCGTGCCATGTGGGCCGGCATCGCGGCGCTGGCGACGGGGGAGCGGCTCGGTGTGGTCGGCGACGCCGTCGAGGACGTCGTCGCGAACGGGTCGGTGACATACGGCATCGTGCAGGAGTACGTCGGCCACGGGATCGGCAGCGCGATGCACCAGCCGCCGGACGTGCTGAACTACCGGGCGCGGGGCAAGAGCCCCAAGCTGCGGCCGGGCCTGTGCGTCGCGATCGAGCCGATGCTCACGCGGGGCTCGCGCGCGACCCGGGTGCTCGAGGACGACTGGACCGTCGTGACGCAGGACGGCACGCGCGCCGCGCACTGGGAGCACACGGTCGCGATCGGGCCCGACGGCCTGTGGGTGCTGACCGCGGCCGACGGCGGGGCCGAGCGCCTCGCCGAGTGGGGCGTCACCGTCGCGCCCTGGCGCTGAGCGTCCGGCCGTCCGGGTCGGGGCTGACCGGTCCCGCGCGGTGCGCGCCGGGCAGTGCCGTGGTGGTTACGGCACGCGTAGGGATGGCGTAGGATAGCCCGTTGGGTGCGTGTGCCCCCGATGTCCCTCCGGTGAGTCCTCGTGACCCCCCGGGAGCGTCGGGGACGCGGTCTCCCGAATCCCAGCTCGACCAGCCCCAGCCGGCGTGACCGGTGCGGGGTGCCCCTCGCACGGCGACGTCGTGGGGCACGGCGGGCGGGACGTCGTGTCGTCACAGAGTTAGCGGAGGAAATGGCAAAGAAGGACGGTGTCATCGAGATCGAGGGCAGCGTGGTCGAGGCCCTGCCGAACGCGATGTTCCGCGTGGAGCTGGCCAACGGTCACAAGGTGCTCGCCCACATCTCGGGCAAGATGCGTCAGCACTACATCCGGATCCTCCCCGAGGACCGGGTGGTCGTTGAGCTGAGCCCGTACGACCTGTCCCGCGGCCGGATCGTCTACCGCTACAAGTAGTCCGCCGGTGATCGACGATCACCCCCCATCGACACTGCCGCCCGTCGCACGCTCGTGCGCGCGTGCGGCGGCGGAGGAACGCAGCATGAAGGTCAAGCCCAGCGTCAAGAAGATCTGCGACAAGTGCAAGGTGATCCGCCGGCACGGTCGCGTCATGGTCATCTGCGAGAACCTGCGGCACAAGCAGCGCCAGGGCTGATGCCCCGGCGTCCCGGCCGACGGCCGGGAGCAGCAGGTCGACGTCGTCGACCACCGGCACCGCACCAGCGGTGACCGGACCAGCGCACGGTCAGCGCTCCTCGTCGGACCTCGGTCCGGCAGGCGCAACCCCCGGTCGGAGGCCGGGGCCCGCAGCAGCGGGAGGACCGTGCGGAGGACCTCCGATGCAGTACAGGAGTCATCTGTGGCACGTCTCGTCGGCGTCGACCTCCCCCGCGACAAGCGGCTCGAGGTTGCGCTCACCTACATCTACGGCGTCGGCCGTACCCGCGCGCAGCAGACGCTCGCGGCCACCGGCATCAGCCCCGACCTGCGCGTGAAGGACCTCGGCGACGCCGAGCTCGTCGCGCTGCGCGACCACCTCGAGGGGAACTACCGCCTCGAGGGTGACCTCCGCCGCGAGGTCGCCGCCGACATCCGCCGCAAGGTCGAGATCGGCAGCTACGAGGGGATCCGGCACCGCCGGGGTCTGCCCGTGCGCGGCCAGCGGACCAAGACCAACGCTCGCACCCGCAAGGGTCCGAAGCGGACCGTGGCCGGCAAGAAGAAGGCCGGGCGCAAGTAGCCCGCTGTCCGGGGCGACCCGGCCGCTGACGCAGCGGCGACGGCACCCCGGTCCGACGACCTCAGACCTCGAGAAGGAACGACATGCCTCCCAAGACCCGTACGTCCAGCGCCGCGCGCAAGCCGCGGCGCAAGGAGAAGAAGAACATCGCCGTGGGCGTGGCCCACATCAAGAGCACCTTCAACAACACCATCGTGTCGATCACCGACCCGTCCGGTGCCGTCATCGCCTGGGCCTCGTCCGGCCAGGTCGGCTTCAAGGGCTCGCGCAAGTCGACGCCGTTCGCCGCGCAGCTGGCCGCCGAGGCTGCCGCACGCCGCGCGCAGGAGCACGGCATGAAGAAGGTCGACGTCCTCGTCAAGGGCCCCGGCTCGGGCCGCGAGACCGCGATCCGCTCGCTCCAGGCGACCGGCCTCGAGGTCGGCTCGATCCAGGACGTCACGCCCCAGGCGCACAACGGCTGCCGCCCCCCGAAGCGCCGCCGCGTCTGACGCCGCCGTGGTGGGCGGGTCGCGCTGCCGCGCGG
>CAUQTR010000001.1:0-40850 GCA_963521045.1 uncultured Actinotalea sp. | reverse complement strand
CGCCGGACCCGGAGCCCACCCCCGACCCGGAGCCCACGCCCGACACCGACCCGACCCCGGCCCCCGATCCCGTCGCCGGCGCCGCACCACTGCTCGTCACCGAGCTCCTGCCCGACACCCGCAACGTCGCCGGCGCCGATGCCTACGAGTTCATCGAGCTCTACAACGCGACCACGGAGCCGATCGACTACGGCCACTACACGCTCGACTACCTCTACCCCGACAGCGCGCTGGTCAACACCAACGTCGTCGAGTGGCCGAGTGTGCCGCGCTCGGTCGTGATCGCGCCGGGCGGCACGCTCGTCGTCTGGGTGAAGAACGGCAGCAACGACCACCTCACCGCGGCCGACTTCAACGCCGCGTTCGGCACCGCCCTGACGCCCGGCGTCGACCTGGTCGAGTCGTTCGTCGGTGGCATGGCCAACGGCTCGCCGCGCGGTCTGGAGGTCGTGACGAACACCGGCTTCCCGGTCAGCACGGCGTACTACAACCTGGCCGGCGCGGACGACACCGTCGCCGACCAGGGCATCCGCTACGCCGTCGACCCGCAGGACCCGCGGCGCCGCCTGCTCGCCGGCCTCGCCCCCGCGACCCCCGGCACGGTGACGCCCGACCAGGTGCCCGCAGCGCTCGTCGCCCCGGCCCCGGACGCCGCGACGCCGGTCGTCGAGGACGCGACGCCCGCCGAGGCCGTGCCGGGTCAGGACTTCGTCGTCGACCTCGGCATCACCGACGACGTCCGCGTCCTCACCGCGACCCTGAGCCTGCGCAGCAACGTCGACGACGCCGCGATCAGCCACAACCTCGAGGCCGGCGAGGACGGCCGCTACCGCCTGACCATCAACCAGGTGGACCTCACCGGCAAGCGCTGGCTCGAGTACGCGGTCACCGCGTCCGACGGCACGCGCACGACGACGACGGAGGTGCGCCGCGTCCCCGTGGCCGGCGTCGACCAGAGCCCGGTGCGCCTGTCGGTCGCCGACGGCACCTACCTCGCCGGCACCGCGCGGCTCAGCGCCGCGGGCGACGTCTACCCCTCGCCCATCACGCTGAGCGTCGACGGCGCCCCGGTCGCGCCCACGCAGGCGTCGCTCGAGGGCGCGCCGGTGTTCGCCTTCGAGGCCTCCGCGACGGACGCGTTCTTCCGCAACGGCGTGCTCGTCGGCGACCAGGTGCTGCACGTCTTCGACGAGGGCTTCTACGCCGCCGAGGTCACCGTCTCCACGCCCGTCCCACTCGACCTGGTGCGCCAGGGCGAGGACCTCGTCGTCGACATCTACGCGGGCACCAAGGCCGCGCCCGAGATCGACCCGGACGAGAACAACGACGACTTCCAGGTGCGCAACCTGCGCCTCGTCCTGCCCGACGGCCGCACGCTGCGCGCCGCCGACCCCGGCCAGTGGATCGCGATGGGGGACAGCGCGGGCAAGCTCGACGTCGCCTCCTCGGCGTTCACGCTGCCCGACGACGCCTTCGCCGCCGTCGCGTACCCGTGGGACACGACCGCCGTGGCCGACGGCGAGCACACGGTCACCGCGACCGACGGCGCGACGACGGTCACCCGCACGGTCCTCGTCGACAACACCGGTCCGCAGGTCACCACCGGCGTCGTGGACGGTCGCCGCTACCAGGGCGCGTTCACGCTCGACGGCGCCGCGACCGACGCCGGCTCGGGCCTCGCCTCGCTCACCGCGGAGCTCGACGGGCAGGCCGTGACGCTGCCGCACGCGACGTCGTCCCTCGACCTCGCCGCCGGCGAGCACACGTTCACGCTCGAGGCCACGGACGCCGTCGGGAACGCCACGACGCGGACCGTCACCTTCACGACGCCGGAGGAGATGCCGACCGGGCAGGCGCTCAGCCCGCGCGACGGCGCCACCGTGCGCGACGACGACGTGCTGCTCCGCACCCGCGTCACCGACCCGACCGGCGACCGGCTGGACGTCGAGCTCCGCGAGGGCCACCGCGCCGATCCGACCGACGCGGGCGTGCGCTCGCTCAGCGGCACCACCCGCGACGCGGCCGCACTCGACCTCGCAGGGGACACGCTGCTCACCGGCGCCCAGCTCGAGGCCATGGTCGGCGACGACGGCGTCGACACGCAGGTGACGTCCGACGACGCCCTGCCGTACCAGCTGTTCGAGGTCCCGGTCGAGGACGGCCTCGGCGACGGGTCGCAGGTCCGGATCAGCTGGGACGGGCGAGCGAACGCCGACGCCAAGGTGCTGCTCTACGTGTGGAGCACGGCGACGAACGCGTGGGAGGAGGTCGACCGCGCGCTGACCACCGGCGGCGCGCCGACCGACATCGCGCTCGCAGCGACCGTGCCGGTCACCGACCACGTCACCGACGGCGCCGTGCGGCTGCTGGTGCAGCACTCGGAGGGCTTCGCCGGCGCGGACCTCAGCACGCGCGAGACGGCCGTCACCCCGTACCACCCGGACGACGTCGCCCGCTCCGAGTACGACGTCACGCTCGCCTGGGAGTCGGACACGCAGTACTACAACGCGAGCTACTACGAGCGGCAGCTCGACATCCACGAGTACCTGCTGGAGCGCCGCGAGGAGCTCAACCTGCAGTACGTGTTCCACACGGGCGACGTGGTGGACGCGCACGACCAGGAGTACCAGTGGCTCAACGCCGACCCGGCGTACCGGATGCTCGACGAGGCCGGCCTGCCGTACGGCGTGCTCGCCGGCAACCACGACGTCGGCCACGCGGAGGCCGACTACACGGCGTTCTCGCGGTGGTTCGGCGCCGACCGGTACGCGGGCAACCCCTGGTACGGCGGCGACTTCCAGGACAACCGCGGCCACTACGACCTGGTGACCGCCGGCGGGATCGACTTCATCGTGGTCTCGATGGGCTGGGCCCCGGGCGACGACGCGATCGCCTGGATGAACGACGTGCTCGCCCGGTACCCCGAGCGCACGGCGATCATCAACCTGCACGAGTACATGCTCACGACCGGGGGCCTCGGTCCGATCCCGCAGCGCATCCAGGACGAGGTCGTCGCGACCAACCCGAACGTGTCGATGGTGATGTCCGGGCACTACCACGACGCCTTCACGCGCATCGACGAGTTCGACGACGACGGCGACGGGGTGCCCGACCGCACCGTCCACCAGATGCTCTTCGACTACCAGGGGCTGCCCGAGGGCGGGCAGGCGTTCCTGCGGCTGCTGCACTTCGACAACGAGGGCGAGCGGATGCTCGTGCGGACGTTCTCGCCGTACCTCATGCAGTACAACTCGACGGACCCCACGCTCGACCTCGAGCACCAGGAGTTCGAGGTCAGCTATGCGGCGCTCGGCATCGAGCGGGCGACCAAGGTGCTCGCGACGGACGCGCTCGAGGTCGAGGTGCTGACCGACCGCGTCATCGCCGACCTCGGCACGGTGGCGAGCGGCAGCGTGGTCGAGGCGTGGTGGTACGACCGGCACGACGGCGACTACTCCTGGTACGTCGTCACGAGCGACCCGTACGGCGCCGTGCACCGCTCGCCGGTGACGTCGTTCACCGTCGACCAGCCCGGCAGGGGCAACTCCAAGCCGAAGCCGGACCACCCCGGGAAGCCGGACCACCCCGGGAAGCCGGGGCGCCCCGGCCACGGGCACGGCTTGCAGCAGTCCCCGACGTCGCCACAGACGACGTCTCACCGGCTGAGCGCGAGTCTTTACAGTGCAGAGAAGGGACTGGCAAGGTCCGTAATGTCCCGTAGTGCCCCGTAGCGCTGCGGTGACCCGCCACGTCGACACCACCAGCCCTGGAGCCCCGATGCGCCGACCGCTCACCACGTTCCTTGCCGCCGCCGCCCTCGCCCTCGGTGGCGTCGTGGCGACCGGCACCACTGCGACTGCCGCCGAGGTTGCCTGCCCCGGCGGATCCATCCTGGCGGCGTACCAGAACGCCCAGAGCCGCGGAAGTGTGGTCGACGAGTACTTCCTCAACCGCACCGGCGTGGTGGTCTATCGCGTCGACGGCCGCTACGAGGCGTACGTCACCAACGGCGCCAGCGTCGCTCGTGCGTGCTACAACGCGCCGCCGCCGCGGCCCGCCGGTGCACGGGACCGGTGGTCCGAGGGTGGCCGGGAGAACACCAGCGGCGGCCTGAGCACCGGTGGCGGTGGCCTCAGCGCCGGCGGGTGGGGCAGCGGGAGCCGTACCGTCAGCTGGTCGATCACGGTCCGCATCCAGCACGACTGAGCAGCCGAGGACGGTGGGGGCGTCCGAGCTCACCATCCCCATCCTGTAGCTCCGCCACAGGGCTGCGCCTGCGTCCCAGGCGCGTGGACGGGTAGGCTTCGCACGCGTCACCAGCGGCTCGAGGGCCCTCGTCGACGTGTCGTGGCACTCATCGGAACCTCCGAGGTGCTCGGACAGTTCCTTGCTCCGGGCCGCTCTCCAGGAACCCGCCACGTGTGAAGCGCCTGTAGCTCAGGGGATAGAGCACCGCTCTCCTAAAGCGGGTGTCGGCAGTTCGAATCTGCCCAGGCGCACAGCGTGTTGTTGCAGGTCAGGGGCGGTTTGGGTGCCGCGGCGACCGCGGGGTTGTGTCCGATTTGCCGGGCATTGGTCAGCGTGTGGTCAGCGACTTGTCTCAGGACATGGACGGCCTGTCAAGAACGCGGACGGACGCCGACGGACGCCTGGGAGGACACGCCGAGGCTCGGCCTCCCCACGGCGCCCTAGGGCTCCCCGGCCAGTCGGCGCGTGAGAGTGATCCGCTCGTACGGTCCGCGGTAGCCGTTGAGGCGTTCCACCCCCACGAATCGGTAGCCGAGATCGGCAGCCCTTGGGTGGAGGCTCACGATCACGTGGCCGGCTTCGTCGAGGAGCGAGGTGTCGGTAACGCTCGCCAGACGCTCGCAGTTGATCGTGAAGGAGTAGTCCGCTCGGTCAATGTCGCACTTCCACTCGCAGGCGTTCACGATGGCGACGGCATCTTGGTCCAAGGACTCCACAACCAACAACTCCTCGCCCCACGGGTACTTCCCGGCGCCTGCAAGCGGCAGACGGGCGAGTGTTGGCAGCACTTCCTGCAACCGGGTCTTCCAGTCGGAGTGCGGAAGCTCGTTCAGATCGACGGCGCCGATGAAGCGCGGCGGCTGGTCGTGAGTGTAGAGGAAGCGCCCGTCGAAGGCGAGTCGGAGGTGCACTCGGTTGCTGCTCTCGAGATCGGGCAGCCAGGAGAAGATGTGCGCCTGGTCCCCGTACGTGTACTCGGCAAGCCTGACGACGCTGGAGCGGCGAATCGGCGCTTTCCTCGGCACTGCGGTGGACTTATTCGATACGAAGCGTACGAGCGGCTGGCGCTTCTCGATTGCGTCGTCGACCGCCGCGAGTAGGGCCTGAGCGGCGTCCGCTGTGAGCGCGGAGGACTCGCAGACGACGTCGCGGGCACCGATCTGCATCCCCTTCTCGGCACCTAGCCGCAGGCGGAGCACTGTCCAGCCCACGGCCTGCAGGAGCTGGTTGCGCCGCAGATCCTCAGCCTCTTTGCCTCGATGGCTTGCGCCTCGATGGCTCGTGAGGTGTCCGCAGGGGTCGACTTCGATCGCCAGCCGCTTTCCGATCAGAACGATGTCGGGCGTGAGAGGGAGTAGCCGTTGTGGCTTCTCCGGATGGTGGCACCAGACCGCCATCTTCTGTTTGGACACCCGGTACCCGGCCTCGCGAAGGAGGCTGCGCACCGACTCTTCGACGACAGAGGTCACCCGGTTCCGGGCCTCAGTCACGCCTCCGAGGACGGCGCCGGTCGGTGCCGGTCCCGATAATTCGGGCGACTCAACGGGCTCGATCATCTGCCATCGACTCCACTCAGAGGGATGTCGGCCGCAATGCCGGTGCCTGCGGCGATGCGGCGATCATGACCTACTCCGGTGACATGGTGGGGGCCACGCGTCGGGCCAGGGGCGACGAGCTGAGATGCGCGACGACGGCCTGCCCCTCCTCAAGTCGTCGCAAGGGTCGTCCGTGCTCCCCTCCGCGGAGTCAAGACGCGGGCGGCTTGCAGGCCTGCACCCAGATCTGCCGCGGTGGCGTGGGCGGCGGGAGACCGGTGGGCGGTCGGATGGATCACGTCGTCCCAGCACCCCTGATGCGTCTCGGTGGCGGCTAACCTGGCGTCGTGGCGGACGCGCAGCGATCGGTGGTGCTCAACGCCTTTCTCCCGTCCCAGGAGATCGATGACCCAGCTCGGTTCGCGGGGCGCGCCGCGGAAGTGCGCGAGGTCGCGGACGCGCTCCGTACAGAAGGCTCCGTTCCACTGATCTACGGTCACCGTGGTCTCGGGAAGTCCAGTCTGGCGCGCCAGATGCGACGAATCGCGATGGGCGACTCAGCCCTGCTCGACCACCTTGGCTTCTCGGAGTTGATGTTCACGCCCGAGGAGACGTTCCTCGTTGCGTGGGTCAGTTGCACACGCACGACTGGGAACCTCGCGGGGCTCCTCCAGTTGATCATCAACGCGGTGGAGGCACATCCGGACGCACGTGAGTGTCTAGAAGCGAGATCCCAAGAGGTCACTGAGCGAACATCGCGCACCGAACTCTCAGCGACGTTTGTGAAGCGGGAGTGGGGCAAGACCTCTCACGAGGCCCGTCGCCCGTCAAGCGCAGCCCCCACGCTCGAGGAGCGGCTGATCTCGACGTGTGAAGTCGTCGCAACGTGCATTGGTCGGCGAGTCCTCATCGTTGTCGATGAGGTCGATCTGTTGACGGACAGTGCGGGCCTAGCATCCTTCCTCAAGGCCCACTCCTCAGACTGGTTGAAGTTCATGCTTGTCGGGATTGCCGACAGCCACTCGGAACTGCTAGCTGACCATGAATCCGTCGTGCGAAGCCTTCTTCCCGTCCATGTACCGCCGATGAGCGGGGCCGAGCTGGACACGATCATCGCCCGTGCGGAAACAACCCTGGCGGGCGGCGGCGTTGAGATCCAATTTCGGCCGCGGTCTCGCAATCGAATCATCAAGGCTGCGGCAGGATTTCCCTGGTTCGTCCACCTACTCGGCCAGTCATCTCTCATCCGAGCTTATGACGCTGGTCAGAGCGAGGTGACCGCGTCCGACATCGCCGAGGCGATCAGTCACCTGCTTCAGTCGAGGCTAGCGCAGAACTATGCGGGGCTCTATCGACATGCGATCGGTGAATCGAAGGACAGGGAGCTGGTTCTGCGTGTCGCCGCGGAGGCGTCCGGGTCTGACTTGCCCCTCCCGCTGATCGAACAGAGAGCGAAGGATCTCGGGGTCGCAGAAGCGAGGCGGTACTTGGATCAGTTGCACCAAACCGGCTATGGAGCCGTTCTCCGAAGCGTTCGCGAGGGGGCGTTCTCGAGGTTCACGGACGAGATGTTTCGCACGTATGTCCACCTCTGCCCCTCGATCTACCCAAATGTCGACTTGCGAGTGTCACAGTCCTATGAGGGCTTTGATTCTGACGCACCGAGAAGCAGGGGTCGCCACGCGAAGTGAAGAGGCTGCGCCGGCTCCGGTACCAGCGGAGCCACCCATAGGGAGCGCTACGGGCTCGGCGTGACGCCTGGGGGCTCGATCGCCCGCGGCGCCTGCATCAGCGGTATCACCGGCAGCCGTTCCATCGCCTGCCAGGTCGCCTCGCTGAACAGGTGCCCGTACAGGTCCATCGTCATCGTCGCCGTGGAGTGCCCGAGGATCACCTGCACGGCCTTCACGTCCGCCCCGGCTGCGATGAGCAGCGACGCGGCGGTGTGCCGCAGGTCGTGGATCGTCGTCCCCTCAACGCCCGCCCTCCGCGTCGCCTCCATCCACCCCGACCGCGCCCGGAAGTTCGTGTTGGTCCACACGGCCCCGGTCGGGCTCGGGAACAGGTACCCGCCCGGCGCGGTGAAGGCGACCCGCGTCCGCACGTACTCATCCAGCGCCGCCGGCACCGGCACGGTCCGCGTCTGGTGCGTCTTCGTCGGCCCGAACACCGCCCCGCTCGTCCGCTTGGACTGCGTCGCCGCGCGGTGCACCCGCACCCCGAGCCCGTGTGGCGTCTGCACGACGTCGTCGACCCGCAGCGCGGCCATCTCCGAAAACCGGCACCCCGTCGTTCCGAGGAACAGCACCACCGGCTGGCACAGCGGCGGCACCGCCATGACCAACCGGCCGAGCTGCTCGGGCCGCAGCCAGTGCGGCTCGCGCTTCGTTCCCCCGCGCGGCAGCGCCACCATCCGCGCCACGTTCACGCTCAGCCGCCGGTCGCGGATCGCGTAGTCGAACACCAGCCGGATCATCGACAGCGCCCGACGCCGCGTCGCCGTCGCCAGGCCGCGCGCCGTCAGTGCGGACATGACCCGCTCGACGTCGGCCGCCGAGATCCCGGAGATCGGGTACGCGCCGATCTCCGGGATCACGTACTTGTCCAGCAGGAACCGCGTGGTCTCCTGGCTGCGCACCGCCAGGTGGCCACGCGAGGCCTGCCACTCCTCGGCCAGCGCCGCGAACGCCATTCGCCCACGCGCCGGGTCGATCCACGAGCCGGCGTCCAGCTTCGCGAGCTGGTCGGCCTCCCAGCGCTTGGCATCGACTCGGCGCTCGAACGACCGCTGCGCGATGACCCGGCCCTCGAAGAACACCTTCGCGCGCCAGGTCACCTTGCCCGTCGAGTGCGCCCGCCTGGTGACGGACATCAGCGCCGCTTCACCGGCATCGTCGGCTCGCGCTCGACCCACGCCGCCGGCAGCAGGATCACCGTGCCGAGGCGCCGGTACGGGATCTGCTCGTGCTCGACCAGGTGGTACAGCGTCCGGGGCGGCACCCCGAGCACCCGCGCCGCGTCCTTCACGCGGTAGTACTGCCGAGCCGGGGTGATGGGGGCGGTGTGCTGTGCGGTGGTGGTCATGATCTTCTCCTTCTGGGTTGTGGTTGGCGTTCCTTAGAGCCCGAGCACCGGCCCATCGGGGACCGACGGCGGGACGTGGGTCAAGCGGTGCGGGGCAGGCTGTGGAGGCACGGCCGTCCACGGTTGCTGTGGGCGCGCGGGCGGCACGAGGGGCGCGGCGCGGCCGGGGTGGTAGCTGTCCCAGGTCTCGGTGGCGCTGGGCTCGGTGTGGCTGGTCGCAAGGATCTGCTCGAGGACCTCGCGGCCCGACGACGGCGCCTGGCCGGGCAGGCACTCCGGCTCGCCTTGGTCGACGACGACGTAGGCGCAGTTGGTGTGGCGGCCGCGGCTCATCGCGACGTAGAGGTCCTCGCGGCCCATGCCGGGGGAGGCGATCGTGTGGGTCTCGTCGACGGTCATGCCCTGGGTGCGGGCGATGGTCGTGGCGTAGCCGAGCTCGACGTGCTCGGCGACGTAGTCCCCGGGGAGCCGGACGGTGGCCGCGTCGGACTGGTTGGTGGGCCGGACACGGACGGATCCGTCGGGCAGGACGGCGGTGACATCCCACAGGGCGCCGTTGCGCACGAACCCGTCGGCGGTGGCCAGCCGGCGGTGGTTGCGGCGGGTGACGATGCGGTCGCCGACGCCGGCCGCCAGCCCGTCGTGCAGGCTCACGCCGGCGGGTGCGGCCTGCCCGGTGGTGATGTGGTCGGCTTGGATGCGCGCGTTGAGCTCGCGGACGGTCCGGTTGTCGACCGCCTGCAGCACCGCGACGCGGCCCCGCTCGCTTGCGACCGTGACTGCGTTGATCGAGGCGTCGAGCATCGCGTCGTGCCCGCCGGAAGCGATGGCGCCGTGCGCCTCGTACGCGTCAAGCACTTCGGGGTGGGCGCGGCGAAGCTCGAGGCTGGCCCGCGCCTCCCACGGGTGGGCGAACCGCCAGAGGCTGGTCAGCTCGGCGGTAGGCCCACGGCGGGCGAGCATCCCGAACCCGCCGCCGGCGTCGACCGACCCACGCTGCAGGTGGTCCCCGACCAACAGCACCTTCGCCGTTGCGGCGCGTGCATGTTCGACGATCGTGGCCAGCGTGCGGGTATCGGCGAGCGATGCCTCATCGACGATGACGAGCTGCCCGGGGGAGAACCGCCACTGGTCCTGTTCCGCCCGCAGCCGCCATTGCTCCTCGTTGGCTGCACGCATCTCGCGGTAGTCCCCGGGCGCCATGCGGGCGAGGGCGTCGGCGTACCGCAGGGCGCGGGTGGCGGCGCCCTCGCCGGTGGACTCGTGCAGCCACTTCGCGGTCGTCTCGCACGGCACCCCGAGCGACTCCGCCAGCGCACGCGCCGCGGTGGCTGACGGCGCGAGCCCGACGACGGACCCGATGCCGTGACGCCAGAACGACGTCAGCGCGGCGAGCGTGGTGGTCTTGCCCGACCCAGCCGGCCCGACCAGCACGTCGAGCAGACGCCCGGAGGTGATGACGGCCTCGGCGGCCGCGCGCTGGTCCGGGGCGAGGACGCCGAGGTGGTGCTCCGTGCGCAGCTGGATGACGCCGAGCATCTCCGCCGGCCGGTGCGGAGCGCCGGTGGTCTCGGCGGCGTCGATGAGGACCTTCTCCGTCCCCAGCAGCTCGGTCGAGGTGAACAGTGACTCCCCGACCCGCCGCGTCATCGGGTCGCGGTTGTCGTCCAGGTGCACGCACGCCGCCGCAGCATCGACCGTGATCTCGTTGAGAAGCGCCCTCCGCTCGGCGGGCGAGGCCATCCGCAGCAGCTTCGACGCGCGGACTGCGGCGGCGCCGAGGTTCCACGTCGTCCACACCGACCGCCGCGTCGACACGTCGTCGAGCACCTGGGCGACCATTGCCGCCCGGACCTCCGGGCCGACGTCGTGCGCGTGTAGCGCTCGCCCGTAGGCGCCGGCCAGCGCCCGGGCGGCCAGGTCGTGCGGCTCGAGCCCGGTCAGCGCCCGGGCGCGGTTCGCCCAGTCCGCCAACAGGTCGGCCAGCGGCCGAACCGTCTTCGGCGGCCGCGTCGCCCGCGTCAGGTGCTGGCGCGCACGCGTCGTCTCCATGCGCGTCGGTGCTCGGCCGTGGGTGGCCTCGAAATGGGCGAGCCACTCCTGCTCGGCGCAGTGGATCGCCTCCGCTCGCGTCGAGAAGTGCGCCAGCAGGTCGTCGCCGATCCCGTCGAGCTCCAACGCCGGGTTCCGTCGGGGCCCGCGGTCGCGCATCGACCACTCCACCGGCAGCCGCCGCGCGAGCTCGTCGGCGAGCAGCGCGTCGTACAGCTCGGACACGGTGACGACGGCGGCGTGCTCGGTCCGCCCGTCCAGGCTCCGCCAGGCGCCGTCGGGCCCCTGGACCTTGTTGGCGATGACGACGTGGGTGTGCAGGTTCGGGTCACCGGCCCGGGTGTCCCAGTAGTCGAACGCCGCGGCTACCATCCCGCGGGTGCGGACCTGATGACGGCCCGCGTCGCCGATGCGCGTGCGGATGACGCGCTGCTCGACGAACTTCAGCGATGACGCCAACGCCGCCCGGTGCGCGTCATAGACCATGACGCGCGTCGCGTCATCGGCCAGCGCCCACACCACCGATACCGACTTCGGCGCGGTGAACGTCAGGTCATACCCGACGACCGCGTGCCGCTTCCCGTCATTGAACCGGCTATAGGGCCGCCCTAGCGCGTCATCGGTGAGCGGGTCGACGCCGTCGCGGAACACGGCCGTCATCGCCGCCTCGGTCACGACGTCGCCCGGGCGGATCCGCCGCGCCGCGTCACCGAGTCCGGAGAGGCCCTCGCCGTACCAGCGGCCGGCCGGGTTGCCGGTCTGCTCGTAGTAGGCCGTGAGGGATGCGCCCGCGTCGAGGCCGGCATCGCCCGCGGCGACGTGCCGGGTCAGGTACGCGTACCCGTCCCCGGCCGTCAGCTTGTGCATCGACATCACCGGCCCCACCTCCCCTCGTGACTCCGTCGCTACCTGCAGGTGTGCGGCGGTGGGGGAGAAGATGCGCACCTGCCGCCGCAACGGCGTTCAGGAAGAGGTGTGCCAGCGGGCCTACCACCCTGGCTGCGGGCCGGGAGGCCCGGGAACGCGACGCCATGCGTCCAAGCGGCCACTCGGACGACGACGCCGTCAGGCGGCTACGGAGCAGTAGCAGGGCGTACAGGGCGGGGGCGCCCCGTAGGGCCCTACTCCCGGCTCACGCGGCCGGGAAAGCCTGTGCGAGCGCTCGGTGAA
Source organism: uncultured Actinotalea sp. (assembly GCA_963521045.1). Taxonomy (GTDB): domain Bacteria; phylum Actinomycetota; class Actinomycetes; order Actinomycetales; family Cellulomonadaceae; genus Actinotalea. The sequence continues at coordinate 28,761 of CAUQTR010000001.1, read as the reverse complement.
CCGTCTCGACGTCCGCCTCGCTCATCCCGCCCGGCGCGACGAGGCGCTCGGCGACCTTCTTGGGCCATACGACGGCGACGTCGGCGATGACGAACGATCCGCCGATGAGGGGCCAGTCGGCCTCGATGAAGCAAAGTGTGCCGTGCACGGGCACGTCCGTGAGTGTCACGGCGTCGAGTGCGGACCGGACGAGACCCACCTGCTTGTGGACGCCCTCGACCAGGCGGGTGCAGTCGCGCGAGCCGACGAGGAGCTTCTCCACGCGCGGCCGGAGCAGCCCGCCCTCGACGCGAAGTGACGGCCGGCCCTTGTAGCGCTTGGCGTCAACGACGTGAACGCCTGTGGGTCCGACGGCGATGTGGTCGATGTTCGCCCTTGTCCCGGGGATCCGGCGGTCGTGGAGGAGGCGGACACCCTTCTGCGTGAGATCGGCCAGTCGCGCACCCAGCAGCTCCTCCCCGCGGGCGCCGCTGGCCCAGGCGGCCGTGCTCTGAGGCTCGTCGGTAAGCGCGAGGATGAGGCCACCAAGCCGCGGGTGCGCTTCGCGAATCCGAGCCTCGCGCTTCGCGGACCGACGTTCGTACTCGCGTCGGGCGGAGGAGCCCGCCGCCCCCGTCTCGATGGCATCGGGGGTGGGCGCCGGCGTCGAGTCCAGAGGCGGTTTATCCGCCGGCGCCGCCGAAGACACTGGCTCGTCCGATTCGATGCATGCGAGACAGCGGACGGTCTTCGTGGCCCTGTAGTACGCCGCATGGGTCCCGGACTCAAGTTCTGCGCCGCACCCTGCGCAGGTGCCCGCGTAGCGCAGGCGCATCACCTTGGCCGGGGCGACGGCGTCCCCGTCGGACGTGGTCGTCATGCCCTTCTATCGGCGGCAAGGCGCTCCGTCTCAAGCTCGGTCGTGGCGGAGGGCCTGGTCCGTTTCGTCGCCTGCCTGGTGCTCTGGGGGGCACGCCGGTCCAGTGGGATGGCGGGCCCTGGAGGGCGATAGCGCCGCGACGACGAGCCAGGCACTAGAGATCGCCGCATCGGCAGAGTATGGGATCCCGTTCCTCGTCGAACGCCTCAACGGCAACCTCGAGCCAAAGCGCGTGTACCAGCACGCAGGTGGACCTGCGCTTTGTGGAGGACCGAAGCGGACCCGGCGACCACCGCGCGGCGGTCGAGGGCCTCGCGTATCGGCTGCGACGCCACGCCGCAGACCGAGGAGCGCTGCTCGTCGCTACGAGGTCCACCCGCAGGGCACCGCCGGCCTCGTGCAGCACCCGTAGCGTTGCGAGCAGGTCCTATCTGCCGGTGGCCCAGTCCAGCTCGGCAACTTGGCTCGACGCCGCGTCTTCGGTGTCGAGATGCGGTGACTGGCTCTGCGCCTCGATGCCCGGACCGATAGACGGCGACCCCTGTGGTGTCGTGTCGGACCTCGCACGAAGCGTCAGCCTCGACCGGGCACGGCTAGCCCGTCAGACATGACTTCCGGGCCAGGCCACGGTGCAGAGGCACCACGTGCGCGCTTGCGACGGGTCATCCGAGACGCTCGGCCGCCTCACGCCTCCAGTGGCTTAAGGCGTCGTTGCTCGGGCCCCAACTGCTCCGCAATACGAATCTCCGTCGGGCGCGGACCCCGGCGGCGTACTCGCGCAGTCGTTCTACCTCGGTCGCCGTCCAGCCGTGCTCGGTCGCCCAGGCGCACAGTGTGTCCGTCTCGCAGTCCAGTCCCGCTTCGTCGAGGAGCTGGAGCGTTCTGATCACGTATGCCTTGTCGTCGTCCTGGAGCAGGGCGTTGTTGTGGTTCACAGCCGTCGTCGCGTGAAGCATGGCCACCTCCACGACCGGGTCGAGGACGGCTCGCGCCGGCTCGGCACCGCGCTGGCTCAGGTCTCGCGCGCGGTGCCCTCGGACCCATGCTTCATGCTCACCGAGAGCGCCGCCGATCACGCAAACGCCGTTGGCTCGGGAGCCGAGTTGGTCATCGATCGCGGCGAGGACCTTCCCGGACGCCCACGGGGCGAGCACCGCACCGCCCGTCCAGCCGCCCTCAAGCACCCGCGGCGGCGCGACGACGGGGAGGCGATGACGCTGGATCAGCGACTCTAGCTGCCGGTTGTTCGTGACCATCTTCTTCGCGTGGAACACAACGAGCGGGCCGCCCGGTCTCGAGAGCAGCCAGTCGAACGCCAGCGCGAACGCGGCGTCGTCGTCGACTTCGAACGGCACGTAGACCGCGTCGTAGTTCACGGTGCGTTCAAACATGCGCCCAGGGTACTGATCGGGGCCGTCGCGCCCGTCTCGGCCGCGCTCCGGGACTGAGTACGCGGGCGACCTGCGGCAGCAGAGGCGAGCTCGCTCCGACGCGCGTCCACCCGGAGCGCCGGCGGGGGCGGCGATGCTCAGCGAGGCGACATCCGCGTGTCGTCACAGTCGGCCTGGCTTCGGAAGCCGATGACCCAAGCCGACTCTTCTTGCATCGAGGAGTGCCGAGCGCCCGAAGGGGCGAGCGAGCTCCTGAACGAGCCCTTTGCACCGGCGCTGATGGGCCGCCGCCCGGGCGGCAGGGCAGCCGCGAGACACACGGGCGCGCGAGAAGTCCGACCTCAAGCGCCTGCTGGCTGGCACGATGGCGGTGCTCTCCACCGGCGGCAGGGGACGGGGGAACACCGTGAGCGAAGACCCGGGACTTTCCGAGATCCCGGCCTCGAGCGCGCCCATCCGCATGGGCGCTGGCCAGGTCCAGATGGGCGCGTTTCGGTCGCCGAAGAAGCTAATCAGCATCTTTGACCCGGACGAATGGGAAGAGTTCACTAACGAGTGGGTCCGAGTGCTCCCGAGCTACTACCGCGTTGGGCGCATCGCAGGCGCGGGCGACAGGGGCGTGGACGTCGCTGGCTGGCTCACCGAGTCTGGCTTCCGAGACGAGTGGGACGCCTATCAGTGTAAGCACTACGCAGCGAGCCTCCAGCCACTCGACGCGCACAAGGAGATTTTTAAGTTCCTCTGGGCTGTCGCGGAAGGCGTGTGGGTCCTTCCGCGTGCGTACTACTTTATCGCGCCAAGAGGCTGCGGCCCTCATCTCCTGAGACTGCTGAACGGCGCCGATGATCTCAAAGCGGCCTTTATTGAGTGGCTCGAAAGTCAAGAAGACAGGTCGAATGTAGACCGGGCCCACCGTCTCGAAGCGGTACGCAAACTTGCCCAGACGATCGACTTCTCGATCTTCCGTGAGAAGAACGTCGACGAGATGATTGAGCTCCACAAGCGCACCGACCGCTATGTGCTGAGATTCGGCGGTGGGATACCGCCGGTGCCCGAGCCAGGGCCCGTGCCGCAAAACCCAACGGACGACGAGGCGAACTTCCTGCGGGCTCTTTGGCCCGTCTATGTCGAGAAGTATGGTCCCGAGTATGCAGGCTTCGCGGAGTGCTCGGCGCATCCGAAGGCGGCCTCGCACCTACTCCGGCAGCGGGAGCTGTTCTACTGCGCGGAGACTCTCGAGAGGCATGTCCGAGACCTCCTCCCGGACGGCACGTATGCGGGCTATACGGATCAGATACACAGTGGAGTGGTGGACACATGCGAGATGGAATACGGAACCGGCTATGAGAGACTCGCCGCAACATTAGCCCAAGCCGCCACAGTTGATCTCTCAGCGAATGCGCTTGTCCAGAGTGGCGGTGTAAAGGAGAAGCAGGGGGCGTGCCACCAGCTCGCCGGGGACGGGCGGCTCCGATGGGTGGCCGAAGAAATATGATCCTGCTCAATGGACCTTACGAGGCCGGAGTACACGCGACCTGCCTGCTGGCAGCTGCCTGGCCAACGCCTATCGACCTCGATCGGTTAGCGCTTATGGAGCACTTGGTGCTGTTTGGTGGTGGTGGCGTTGAAGCCGTGCAGCCTCCGGTGACGCAGGCCAGCACCGGACTCGCTGTACGGAGGGCGAACGTCAGGGCGGGCGCGAGCATCTTCGTGCGCGCGGAACTCATGACGCTCGACCCTGAAGCCGGCTCCTATCGGGCCACCGAGCGTGCGCTCGGCTTTGTAGAACTTCTGGAGTGCCCTGGGGCAGAGAGGCTGAAGTCCTCCTGTCGCCAAGCCGTTGAGATTGTTGGCGGGATGTCGGAGGAAGCGCTGACCGAGGCGTATTCCCAATTGATTCGCGCCGATGTGGAGAGTCTGAACGTCCGGGCGGAGGAAGGCGACTAATGGTGCTGCTTCGAGGCCTCCATGCGATTGGCGAAGGGGTCGCTCCAGCCAGCGTCACGTTCGCGGACGGACTCACCGTCATCCACGGCGCTTCAGACACCGGCAAGTCCTACATCGCGGACATGATCGACTACATGTTGGGCGGGACTCGCGCCCTCCGGCAGCTGCCGGAGTCTGAGGGCTACGACAAGCTGCGGCTCGAGTGGTCCGCTGGGCGAGGACCATCGGCCGTCTTTGAGCGTGACCTTGACGGGGGCGAACTCCTCTACACGCCCGGGAGCGGCGCGCCACCGATGGCCCTGAAGGCGCGACACTCGGCAACCACAACGGACAACGTGTCGCGCACGATGTTGAGTGCCATCGGCGCCGACGGCTGGGTAGTGATCCGAAACTCGGACGGCGATACCGAAAACGTCGGCTTCCGGGACTTCCTGCACCTCGTGATCGGATCTGAGGACCGGGTCTTCGGCAAGTCGGCGCCTTTCTCGTCGGGACGCTTCGAGACAAACACGAAAGAAAAGTCGCTGGTTCGCTGCGTCTTGGCGGGCCGGTCAGACCCCCCGCAGGTCAAGGGGGCGGGGCGCAAGGAGAAGGCCCTCAGCAGGAAGCAGCGCGAGTTGCTTGACCAACTCATGGGCCAGTTGATTGGCGAACTGAGCGACCTTCCGTCGAGGGTTGAGGCGCACGGAATGCGCGAGCGATTGCTCGCATCGCTTCAGGCGGGCTCCGAGGGTCTTGAGCCAGTGCTTCTTCAGCTTGTGAGTGAGCGCAGGAGGTATGCGGGAGTCCACGCGCTCATCGAAGAGTCCAACGCGCGTGAGCGCAGCATCTCGGAGTCGCTCACTCGTTTCGCACTCCTGAGCGAACAGTACCGAAGCGATCTCGAACGGCTCGATGTGGTCGAAGAGAGCGCAGTGGTGATGGGGCTCTATGAGCCAGGACGTTGTCCGTTGTGCGGGCAAGAGCTGGCGGTCACTACCCATGAGCATGAGGCGGATGCGTCGATGTCCGACGCTGTCCAACGTGAGCGGTCGCGCGTGCGAACGCTCCGCGCAGGCCTCTTGACTACGATGGATGAACTCGAACGCGAGCGTGCGAAACTCCGAGTGGAGATTCGGGAAAATGAGGCCGTCCTGCGGGATCTCTCGCGCGGGATAGCATCTCTCTCGGCGCAAGTTGCGCCGTCTCGGTCCGACTTAGAGATCCTGCGGGCCAAGTTGTCGGAGGTTGAGGCGGTCCTCGCCAAGTACGCGCAACTCGAGTCCATTGAGCGCTTCCGAGCGGATATCCGGGTTGTGGAGGGCCAACCGCTGCCAGACTTGCAGCTTTCGCCGCTAATGTTGTCCGACTTTTCTCGGGAACTGGCTTCCGTACTTACGGCTTGGGGAGTGCGAGGCGGGAGTTCGGCCCACGTGTCCGCTGACAACCTCGAGCCCATTCTCGAGGGTAAGCGTAGAGCCGACCGTGGCAAGGGCGTTAGAGCGATTCTCTTCGCGGCTCAGATGGTCGCACTCGCACAACTGTGCCTTCGCAATGGTCAGCCGCACCCAGGGTTTGTTGTGCTCGACTCTCCTCTCGTGACGTACAAGTCGCCAAAGCGAAGGGCGGGCGACGGCGGTGGGGGTGGGAACGACGAACTGATCGCGGACGAGGTGGCTCAGAAGTTCTACAGGTTCCTCGATGAGGAGTTCCTCGGTCAGGCGATTGTCCTCGAGAACGTGGACCCAGGGGATGCCGTCGTGCGTGGCAGTGTCGCGGAGTTCGCCGGCGTCGAGGGTGGGCGTTGGGGCTTCTTCGATCGACCGCCAGTCGCGGGTGGACACCTTCCGGGCGAGGCCGAGTAGGCGGCTCCGGGCGTGGCGACGTTGTGGCTCGCGTGTCCCGGTCGAAAAGTGGACTGGCCACATCGCGTGCCTCGGCGCGGCCGTCGGTCTGTGCCCCGGGCGAGCGGCCCCTCGGTTTGTGCCCCGCGCGTGAGATGTACGCCGGCGGCAACGGCCCGCAGCTGAGTGAAGCGGGCTGCATTCGCTCGCCGCCGTCTGCAGTGCGTGTCCGTGGTCAGCGTGCGGTCAGCGAGCACCCCGGAACGGGGTCGCCACGCGAACTACCCGCATGTAGATCCGCAGGCCAGCGCGTTATCCGCCATCCAAGATCGAACTCCGATAGCGGGTGGCGGCAGTTCCTATCTGCACGGGCGCACAGCGTGTTGCTACAGGTCAGGGACAGGAGTCGCGACTTGTCTCGGAAAGTGGACGGTCCGTCGGCGACGTGGACGGATGTCCGCGGACGTGTCAATGGAGGACTCGCCGCTTGCCTCGGGCCCCGATTTCCGCGCTCCGCTCGGCCGTACTGGATGTAGTCTCGGCGCGCGGCACTTGGGTCCTCCGCCACCACGGGATGGGGAGGCACCTGAGCGGGACGTCTCTGCTTGAGCGGTCCGAACCACGGTCCCGTTGCGAAGTGTCACCGTAACTTCAGGGCGTGCGCGCCCGAATGTCTCCGTGACGCGGCCATCAACTACCGCTTCCACCACGTCGCCGTCGCCGTCCGACGAGGCGGATCCCCCGGGCGATAACCGTGGCGGCGATTCTCGCCGGCCGTGAGCGGGGCCTCGGTTCGCGGCCGCACCAACTTCCGGCGCGAAGTCGCTCCTGTGGTTCCCCTGCCGCGCGCCGACTTGAGCGCCTCCACGTGTCTGTCGGATCCGATTCACCGTGCAGAGGCTCATCCCCTCGCGAGGTTCTGCAGGCTTACATCGGCGATTCGACTAGGCTCCGCGTGAGAGGGCGAGGATCGTGGCGCCGCTGGAGGTCTGCGAGTTTACGACGACAGGCCGGTGAACAGGGGAGGAGCCACATCTCACCGGATAGCGGGGGCGTACCCTTAATCAGGGCCTATAACCCACAGGTTCGGGTTCGGCCGCGCGGAAAGGACGGACTCGATCCGGTCGATCTCCGATTGATGTTGCTGGCGGACCCCGTGTGCAACGAAGCTTGTATCGAGGATGCCTCGGAGGGCGTCCCTCTTCAACGCCAGGTGCTCCGGACTGCCGGTGGCGTCAAGACCGGCAAGATGGCCGAGGGCGTCTTCGTAGCGCCTCTCGATTATTGCGACACGGGCCTGCAGTCCGCCCTGGACGTTCGGTCGTTGCGACTTGTAAAGCTTCGACAAGCGAGTCAGAGACGTCTTGCCGTCCTCTAACCGGTTCGTCCGAAGCTCGCACACGCACAGGTTCGCGAGCGCCTCAAAGGGAGGGCGGTCCGTCGACTGCACGGCCCGGCGTGCGTAGTCATATGCCGTCTCCGCGTCACCGAAGGCCAACTCAACCCGTGAGTGTCTATGGTTCGCAAACGCCGGCTCGTCGACCTCGTGTAGGAGCGGAAGCAGCTCGCGCGCTGTGGTCTCGTCACCCGTCCGACACGCGATCTTGATCCGCAGGCTGACCACGTAGGGGTTGTCGGGCTGCCTGTCTTGTGCTGCCTTGATGCGAGCCTCTGCGCGCTCAAGGTCATTCACCTCGAGGTAACAATCGGCCAGATCGCGTTCAAGGGCGAGGCCGCCCCGACCGGCTGATCTAGCGAGTTCGTACGCGTTTATCGCTTTCCGATGCTCTCCGCGATGACGCTCTAGGAAGCCGGTGAGGAAGTGTGCCTCACGCACTTCGCCCTGACGCCTGAGCTCGGCAATCCGATCAGTCGCGGCCGGGTAGTCACCCAGTTTGACGTTGCACTTCACGACCCATTGGAGTGCCTCCGACGGACCGCCTTGCTCGTGTGCGAGAGTGGCGTATTGGAGGGCTTGCTCGTAGTCGCGGTGGTGATATAGGTCAGCAGCGAGCCTGAGCCAGTCTGATAGAAGGGCGTAGGCGCGTGGCTGCAAGCTCCGCCCAGCGCGCACTAGGGAGCGATAGAAGGTGCGCGCGAGGTCAAGGTATGGCCCGCCGCTCCGATCCTCTTCAAGCGTCTTACTCAATTCGTCGGCGATCGTCGCGTATTCCTCGACAGAACACGGCGGGTACTCGCGGTCCACGTAGGCAACGACGGGCTCGCTGATCTCGTACCACGAGGTGCCGGCCCTGGGAGCGACGACGGAGGCGTCGATCAGATTAGTCAAGGCACCGATTGCTTCCTCGCGGGCGGCGCCGGAGAGCTTGAGAAGCGTGTCGATCGGCAGAGGGCTGTTGGCGGCGAGGACTCGCAAAATGTTCCGTTCGGCGCGCGAGAGCCTCAACTGCCGAAGGTAGCGGTTAAGCGGCCGGGGCTGGTATTGAGAGTCCGTGTTCCCTAGGGCAAGGGCCACTCCATAGGCGCCGACCATGAGAGTCATCGCAGTGGCAGATGGCGGGTATCCACGCACTTGTTGCGCGAGCTTGCGCAGGTCGGCAGGCTCCAAAGAGAGCCCACGGGAACGGGCCTGGAGCGCCAATAGTTGCCGACTCTCCTCCTCTCGCAAGGGTCTCACGTCAACAACCGGTACCTCGATGTCCGTCGATCCGAGTGCTAAGAAAGGCCTACGATTGGTCACAAGGGCGAGAAGCAAGTCATCCCTAGCACCGACCGCCGTTAGTGCGGGGAGGAATGATGCGACGGGTCCTCCCCGATCCTCTAACAGCCCACCTTCGTCGTACAGAGCAACTAGCTCATGTAGTTTGCTCGCCTTCTCCAGCGAGGAGATGAAGCGCTTAGTGGCGACGTCTTCGGGAGCCTGCTCAATCTCCCGGGCGAGCGCGATGGCTTCGTCAGCTGACGCCGCTCCTTCGACCAGGTCCGCGAGTTTGATGGCCAGAGCATTGATGTTGTCACCTGGCTCGACGATCACGGTGAGGACGCGGGCGTACGCAAGCGTGTCCTTTGCGACCCTCGCGAGGAGGGTGCGACGCCCGATGCCAGGGAGGCCGCATATCGCGATCAGAGATGTTGGTTTACCAAGGTCTGGCGAGACAAGTGCAGCTTGTACGCTCGCTGTCTCCTCCGCACGTCCCACGAACAGACTGTGTTGGTCTTCCTGGACTAGGTCATCGATCAGCGAGCGTATTGCTCGAGCAATGGGTCCTGGTGAACGGGAGCGAAGATACTTTGTCTCGCGCAGCCACGGAGGCAAGTCGCCAGCGGAAAGGCGGTCGTCAAGGAGGACGACGAGTACCTTCTTGATGCGCCGAACCGCCCGGAGGTAGCGCGCTTGCTCGGCTTCGAAACTGACCCACACCGAATCGAGCGAAGCGCGAGACGCGAATAGGACGAAGACGGTCGCATCGCTTACCGCCCGCTCCATCGAAGCGAGGAGTTCGTCGCCCGCATGGAATGTAATCTCGTCGACGTGCACGAAAGGGCGCCCGACCTTGTTGGCCACGGCTGCTACTAGCGAGCCGTCCGCGTGCGCGTAAGAGAGGAACGCCTTCATGGCCATGCCTGTGCCTCCAGGGCTGCGCTGACCGGGACCGCCGGCTTCTTCGCCGCAGTCTTCCAGGAAGGGCGGCTGCCGGACAGGGCTGCGGCCTGTCGCTCGGGACTGCTGCAGGGCTGGTTGACACTCCATCTGTGGCGCGACGTACCGCTGGGTCTGGCGGCTGTGCTCCCAGCACGGCTCTGGTCATCCCCCGTCCGCAAGGGCCGCCCGGCGCGAGGAAGTTAGCGGGTCCCGCGGTCCACGACGACCGCGTCCAGCACACCTTCACCGCGGACCGGACCGGATCGGGTCTGCGTCACCGACATCACCGAGCATCTCACCGCCGACGGCGAGGTCTCTTGCTGCGCGATCAAGGACCCGTTGAGCAACCGGATCGTCGGCTACGCACTCAACGATCGGATGAGCCCACACCTTGGCGTCACCGCGCTGCGCACCGCCGCGGCATGAGGCTCGCGTGAGCGCGGGACGGCCGAGGGTCGAGCGCGAGAAGCGGGAGCGCTGTGGTCAGCACGTGGTCAGCGAGCATTCCGGAAGGGGGTCATCTGGCGAACTACCCGCATGTGTTTCCCCAGGTCAGGCCGTCACCGCTAGTCCAAGATCGAACTCCCAAAGCGGGTGTCGGCAGTCCGGAGCTGTCGAAAGTCGGTGCCGGCCGATCACCGCGCTGTCACCACCAGTAGTTGTCCTGCGTCGTGTACGCCCCTTCGAGCGACGCAACCTCCTCAGCGGTGAGACCGACGGCGAGAGCAGCGACAGCGTCCTGGAGGTGATGCGGCTTCGTGGCGCCCACGATCGGGCAGGTGACGACCGGCTTGGACAGCACCCACGCCAGGGCGATCTGCGCCATGGACGTCCCGCGGTTCTGCGCGATGCGCTCGACGGCGTCCACCACGGCCCTGTCGACGTCCCGGTCGAACGCCTGGGCGACGGTGTCGGTCGAGGAGCGGGCCGTCTGCTCGCCCCAGGGCCGGGCGGCGCGGCCCTTGGCCAGCGGTGAGTAGGGGGTCAGCCCGACGCCCTGATCGAGGCACAGCGGGATCATGTCCCGCTCCTCCTCGCGGCGCAGGACGTTGTACTGGTCCTGCATCGCGACGAACGGCGTCCAGCCGTTCGCCCGCGCGGCGTGCTGCAGCTTGGCGAACTGCCAGGCCCACATCGAGGACGCACCGAGGTAGCGGGCCTTGCCGGCCTTGACGACGTCGTGCAGGGCCTCCATGGTCTCCTCCACCGGTACCGCCTCGTCGAACCGGTGGATGTAGTAGATGTCGACGTGGTCGGTGTCGAGCCGGCGCAGGGACGCGTCGAGCTGCTCGAGGATCGCCTTGCGCGACAGGCCGCTGCCGCCCGGGCCCGCGTGCATCGTGCCGTGGACCTTGGTGGACAGGACGATGTCCTCGCGGCGGGAGTAGCGCCGGACCGCGCGGCCGACGAACTCCTCGGAGGTCCCGCCCTGGTAGACGTTCGCGGTGTCCCAGAAGGTCACGCCCAGCTCGACGGCCTGGCGGAAGAACGGTGCGGCGGCGTCCTCGTCGAGGGTCCACTGGTGCATCCCGGTGGCGGCCACCCCGTAGCTCATGCACCCCAGGCCGACACGACTCACCCTGAGGCCGGAGCGCCCCAGCGACGTCCACTCCATCGCTCGACCTCCCGTGGTTCCCGCTGCGCCCGCGCAAGCCGCGGTGCCCCGCTCCGTCGCAGCCTAGGCACGGGGCCTCGGGCTGCGCGATCGTCGGGCCGGGACAGCGACCGGAGCCGCTGGGCGCGCGCCGAGGACTTCCCGGTCTGCCCGGTGCGCCACGACGAGCGGCATCATGGCGCGATGACCCGTGGCGCCGAGCTGGACCATCTTGCCGAGCTGGTGACGGTCCAGGCCGCCTTCCTCGACGGGGTCCGCCGCAGCGACCCCACCCTCCCGGTGCCGTGGTGCGGGCGGTGGCGGGTCCGCGACCTGGTGGTGCACCTCGCCCGGATCCACCACTGGGCGGCAGCGGAGGCACGCCGTGAGCGCGAGGTCCCGCTGGGACGCGGCCCCTTCGACCTGCCCCGGCTCTACGAGGAGTGCGCCCGCGAGCTCGTGGAAACCCTGACTGCCCTGGGCCCCGACGCCGTCTCCTCGACGCTCATCGGCCCCGGCCCGGCGTCGTTCTGGCGGCGCCGCCAGCTCCACGAGACCGCGGTGCACCTGTGGGACCTACGGCGCGCGTCCGGGGAGGACCTGACGCTCCCTGCGGACCTCTGGGCCGACACCGTCGACGAGGTCGTCACCGTCCTCCAACCCCGGCAGGTACGCATGGGGCGGATGGCTTCGCTGGCCGCGGGCGTGGCCCTCGTCGCCGAGGACGCGGGGCGGTCGTGGGTGCTCCCGGGTTCGGACGGTGCCGGCCGTGCCGTGACGGTCACCGGGCCGGCGTCGGCCGTCGCCCTGCTGCTGTGGGGGCGCCTGCCCCTCGACGTCGCGCCGCTGGCCGTCTCGGGGAACGACGCCGCCCTCCACGCGGCCCTGGCCGAGCGCCTCACCCCCTGACCACCGGGGCCCGCGAGACGCGGCCGTCGCCCCGCCCACGGTCGGACCGACGTCGCTCCACCGTCGACGACGCGGGCGACGCGGGCGACGCGAGCGCGACCAGGGTCAGGCTCGGGGTGCCTCCGCGGCCCTGGCGGAGCGGAGGTCGAGGGGAAGCTCCTGCGGAGCGAGCACCTGGGCCGCGATGGCCTCGATGGCGAAGGCGCTCGCCTCGGCCAGCTGGACGTCGTCGGGCGTCAGGAGCCACTGGACCTGGAGGCCGTCCATGACGGCGAGGATGCTCGCGACGGCCAGGTCGAGGGTGCTCGGCGCGGTGATGCCGCGCTCGACGCAGATGGCCGTGAAGGCGTCGGCGATCTCCCGGCGCAGCGTCCGGTAGCGCTCCTCGAAGTAGGGGCGGCCCGGGTGGTCGTCGGTCACGGACTCCGCGGAGAGGACGGCGTACGCCTGGACGATGCCGCGGCGGGCCTCGTTGGCGAAGGCCGTGCGGACCAGGTGGCGGAACAGCTCGGCGCCCTCGGGCATGTGCGCACCCTCGAGGTCGGCGACGTCGTCGGCGTCCCGTCGCTTGAGGACCTCGAGGAGCAGCTGATCCTTCGAGCCGAAGTGGTGCAGGATCCCGGCGTGCGTCATGCCGACTTGCTCGGCGATCTCGGCGAGCGGCCCGTTCTTGAAGCCCTTGGCCCCGAACGTGGCGGCGGCCGCACGCAGGATCTCGGTCCGCTTGACGAGGGTCTCGGCCCGGGCGCGGGGGACGCGCCGTGTCGTCATCACGTCCTCGCATTCCTCTGGTGTCCACGCCACGGGGCTCGGCGGGTGTGCGCGGCGAGCACGTCACGCTCGACCGAGTCTAGGCCCGCCGACTCCCGTGGCATGCCGCCATTTACATACTTACTGACAAGTCGGTAAGTTGCCCACGCTCCCTCATCGTGGAGGGCGCCCTGAGGGGTTGCGGCCGCACCGCGTCCCCGCACACCGAAGGAGAAGCAATGAGGCCACGGACCTCCCTCGTCGTCCTGAGCGTCGCGTCCGCGCTCGTGCTGACCGCCTGCTCGTCGGGCGGCACCGGCACGTCGGACCCCGACACCGCCGCCCAACCGGGCGCGGCGCTAACGATCGCCAAGCCGGACGGCGCGATCACCACCGAGTCGCACAACCCGTACCTCGGCGACTCGTCGGCCTCGAAGTACGGCTACGCCAAGGTGATCTTCGAGCCGCTCGCGCTCGTGAACCCCACGGGTGACCTCGCCACCACCCCGTGGCTCGCGGAGTCGGTGGAGTGGAACGACGACTACACCGAGCTCACGGTGGTCCCGCGCAGCGGCGTGACGTGGAGCGACGGCACCGAGTTCACCGGTGAGGACATCGTCTTCACGTTCGGCCAGTACCTCGACGGCAGCCTCACGGACACCTCGGGGCTGGGGTACGAGGGAGCGACCGTCGAGGGTGACGCCATCACCCTGGCCTTCGCCGAGTCGAAGTACACCGCCCAGGCGCGGGTGCTGCACACGCCGATCGTCCCCCGGCACATCTGGGAGGGCATCGAGGACCCGAACACCGACCCGCTCACCGAGGACGGCCTGGCCGTCGGCACCGGGCCGTACGTGCTCGACACCTGGTCGACCGAGTCGGTGACGCTGACCGCGAACCCCGACTACTGGGGCGGCGAGCTGGCCGTGCCCCAGCTGCACTACGTCTCCTACGGCGACAACGCGGCCCTGACCACCGCCCTCGTCTCCGGCGAGGCCGACTGGGCGCAGGCGTTCATCCCGCAGATCGAGGACAGCTACCTGGCCGCCGACCCGGACAACCACTTCCTGGTCTCGCCCACCGCGGGCGCCGGCACGCTGTTCATGAACCTGCAGACCAAGCCGTTCGACGACGTGGCCCTGCGCCAGGCCCTCGCCTGGACGATCGACCGTCAGGACTACGTCGAGATCGCCCGTGAGGGCGCGAGCGAGGCCGTCTGGAACGTCACCGGGCTCAGCAGCGTGCTGGCGGACGAGATCGTCCCCGAGTACCAGGGCGAGGACTACTCGGTCGACGTCGACAAGGCGCGTCAGATCCTCACCGACGCCGGCTACACCTGGTCCGGCGAGGCCCTGATCGACCCCGACGGCGAGCCGGTCTCGTTCTCGATCTCCGTGCCCGCCGGGTGGAGCGACTGGAACACCGAGCAGGCGCTGATCGCCGAGGAGCTCGACGAGGCGCTGGGCATCGAGGTCGTCGTCGACCAGCCGGACTGGGGTGGCTGGGACGCCGCCCGCCAGGAGGGCAGCTTCCAGGCGATCATCCACTGGCTCGAGGACACCGGGAACGCGTACGGCCTGTACACCTCCACGATGGACCCGCGGTGGGTCGTCGACGACCGGGCCCAGTTCAACTTCGGCCGCTTCGACGACGCCGCGGTCACCGAGGCGCTCAACACCTACGCCACGGCGTCCTCCGACGAGGACCGCACGGCGGCCTCGGCCGTCCTGCAGAAGGCGTTCGTCGAGCAGGTGCCCGCCATCCCGCTGGGATCGCACCCGCTGCTGGGCGAGTACAACACGCGCAGCTACGCCGGGTGGCCGACGCAGGAGGACGCCTACGCCTCCGCCGACCCGACGCAGCCCGGGGTCGTCCAGGTCCTGGTGAACCTCGAGCCCGTCGAGTGACCCGGCCGGCGACGGGGCGGGTGCTGCGCGCAGCCGCCCCGTCGTCGCCGACCGCCCCGAGAGAGCGAGCCTGCACTGATGCGTGATGCCTTGCTGACCGTCCGTGACTTCTCGGTCACCTACGACGTCGACCCTCCCGTCGAGGCGGTGAAGAACGTCACCCTCGGGCTGCGCCGGGGCGAGATCCTCGGGCTCGCCGGCGAGAGCGGCTGCGGCAAGACCACGCTCGCGCACGGGCTGCAGCGGCTGCTCAGGGCGCCCGCCGTGATCACCGGCGGCTCGGTCGTGTTCCACGACGCCTCGGGCGAGGACATCGACGTCCACCGTCTCGACGCCGAGGAGATGCGCCGGTTCCGCTGGGACAAGATCTCGATGGTCTTCCAGGGCGCGATGAACGCGCTCAACCCGGTGGCCCCCATCGGGCCGCAGCTCGAGGACGTCTTCGAGGTCCACCGCCCCGGGATGTCGCGGGCGCAGCGACGCGAGGCCGTTGGGGAGCTGCTCGAGATCGTCAAGGTGGGCCGCCAGCGCGCCCGCTCGTTCCCGCACGAGCTCTCGGGCGGCATGCGCCAGCGCGTGATGATCGCGATGGCACTGGCCCTGCGCCCGCAGCTCATGGTGATGGACGAGCCGACGACGGCGCTCGACGTCCTCGTGCAGCGCGAGATCCTGCGGCAGATCTCCCAGCTGCGCCACGAGTTCGGCTTCACGGTCGTCTTCATCACCCACGACCTGCCGCTGCTGCTGGAGATCAGCGACCGCATCGCGATCATGCGCGCGGGCGAGATCGTCGAGCTCGACACCGCCGAGCACATCTGGACGAACCCCCAGGACGAGTACACCAGGACGCTGCTGGCGTCCTTCCCCCGCCTGACCGGAGAAAGAGGAGTGGTCGTGCGATGACCGTCCTGGAGCTCGACCGCGTCACCAAGGTCTACTCGGTGCGCGGCGCAGGCCAGATCAAGGCCCTCGACGACGTGAGCTTCACGCTGGAGTCGGGGCAGACGATCGGGCTCGTCGGCCAGTCCGGCAGCGGCAAGTCGACGATCGCGCGGATCCTCACCCAGCTCGAGACGCCCACGAGCGGGCAGGTCCGCCTCGACGGGCAGCCGATCCCGCGCCGCGGCGCCGGGCTGCGGGCCTACCGCCAGAAGCTGCGGATGGTCTTCCAGGACCCGTTCGCGTCCCTCAACCCGTACCACTCCATCCGGTACCACCTCGAGCGCCCGCTGCGCCTGGACGACGTCGTCCCCGGGGCCGAGCTCGAGGCCGAGGTGCGGCGGCTGCTCGAGCGGGTCCGGCTCGAGCCCGACGAGGTGATCGACCGGCGCCCGCACGAGCTGTCGGGCGGGCAGCGGCAGCGCGTCGCGATCGCCCGGGCGCTGGCCTCCCGGCCCCGCCTCCTCGTGGCCGACGAGCCGGTGTCCATGCTCGACGTCTCCATCCGCCTCGGCGTGCTCAACCTGCTCGCCGACCTGGGGCGCGAGGAGGGCCTCGGCGTGCTCTACATCACCCACGACCTGGCGACCGCCCGGCACTTCAGCGACGAGATCCTGGTGCTCAACCAGGGGCGGGTCGTCGAGCGGGGCTCGGCCGACGACGTGATCCTCCGCCCGCAGGACCCCTACACCCGCGAGCTGCGGGCGGCGTCCCCCGACCCCGAGAAGCACTTCGCCTCGGTGTCCGGCTCCGGCGGTGGTGCCCGGTGACCGCCGTCCAGCCCCAGCCCCAGCTCCAGGCCGAGCAGGACGCCCTCGAGGTCGGCACCACGGCGACCACGGCGGTCCGGGGCCGCTCCCGCATCCCGTGGCGGTTCCTCGCCGGACGCGCCGCGTTCTACCTGTTCACCCTCTGGGCCGCGATCACCATCAACTTCTTCCTGCCCCGCATGATGAAGGGCGACGCGGTCGACCAGTACCTGTCCCGCAACCGGAACGTCACCCCCGAGGCGGCCGACGCGCTGCGGGCCCTGCTCGGCCTGGACACCGACGCGTCCCTGATGCAGCAGTACGTCGACTACTGGGCCCTGCTGCTGCGCGGCGACCTCGGCGTCTCGCTGCTGCACGGCCTGCGCCCGGTCACCGAGGTCATCAGCCAGGCGCTGCCGTGGACCGTCGGCCTCGTCGGCTTCGCGACGATCGTCTCGTTCGCGATCGGAACGATCGGCGGTGCGATCGTCGGCTGGCGCCGAGGCAGCCGGCTCGACGGCCTCATCCCCCTGACCACGTTCCTCAGCACGATCCCCTACTTCTGGCTGGGCCTCCTGGCGATCGCCCTGTTCTCGGTGAACCTCGGGTGGTTCCCCATCGGCAAGGCCTACGGGGTGGGGATGACGCCGCAGTGGTCGGCGGAGTTCGTCGGACAGGTGATCCACCACGGCACCCTGCCGGCGGCCACCATCGTCATCGCCTCCCTCGGCGGCTGGATGCTGGGCATGCGCAACATGATGCTCACGGTGCTCGATGAGGACTACGTCACGGTGGCGCAGGCCAAGGGCCTGCCGAACCGGCGGGTCCTGTGGCGCTACGCCGCGCGCAACGCGGTGCTCCCGCAGATCCAGAGCTTCGCGCTGTCGATCGGCTTCATCGTCGGCGGCACGATCGTCATGGAGATGGTCTTCAGCTACCCCGGGGTCGGGAAGCTGCTGCTGGACGCGACCAACGCCAAGGACTACGCCCTCATGCAGGGCGTGTTCCTGGTGATCACGCTGTCGGTGCTCGCCGCCAACGTCCTGGCCGACGTCGCCTACGCGTTCCTCGACCCGCGCACCCGTCAGACGGAGGCCTGAACCATGACCACCGACCTCCGCACGGAGCCCGCACCGGGGCTGAGCACCCGGCCGACGGCGGGTCCCCGGACGACGACGCGCGCCCGCCTGGGCTCGGCCTTCGCGATGTTCCGCAACCGCAAGTCGATCACCGGCCTGGCGATCCTGGGGTTCTTCGTCCTCGTCGCCGCCCTCGCCGACGTCCTCGCGCCCTTCTCGCCCACCCAGGTCGACAACTCCGCGCGCTTCCAGCCGCCGTCGGCGGAGCACTGGCTCGGCACCACCCACCTCGGCGAGGACGTCCTGAGCCAGGTCATCTTCGGCACCCGTGGCGTGATCGTCGTCGGCTTCCTCGCCGCGATCATGGCCACGATCATCGCGATCGTCGTCGGTGTCGTCTCGGGCTACCTGCGCGGCTGGCGCAGCGAGAGCCTCTCGGCGCTGACGAACGTCTTCCTCGTCATCCCCGGGCTGCCGCTGATCATCATCGTGGCCTCGATGTTCGACGACCCGCCCCTCGTGGTGATCGCCGCCGTGCTGGGCCTGACCGGCTGGGCGTGGGGAGCCCGCGTGCTGCGCGCGCAGACGATGTCCCTGCGCAACCGCGACTTCGTCCAGGCCGCCCGCGCGAACGGCGAGCCGCTGCGCCGCATCATCGGCAACGAGATGCTGCCCAACCTCATGGCGCTGATCGCGGCGAGCTTCGTCGGCACGGTCACTGCGGCCATCCTCGCCCTGACGACGCTGTCCTACATCGGCGTGATCCCCGTGAACACCTACAACTGGGGGACGATCCTGAACTGGGCCGGTGCCCAGGGCGCGTTCCGGCAGAACCAGTGGTGGTGGTTCCTGCCACCGGGGCTGTGCATCGCCGCCATCGGCGTGGCGCTGTCGCTCATCAACTTCGGCATCGACGAGTACGTCAACCCGCGCCTGCGGTCGGCCGGTGAGCGTGCCCGCGCGATGAAGCGGCGGGGACTGGACGTCAACGACGCCGTGACCGCCGTGCGCCCCACCCCCACCACCACGACCACCACCGAAGGGCCTCGATGACCGTCACGACGACCGCGCCGTACCAGGACCCGACCCTCGGCGTCGCCGAGCGGGTCGAGGACCTGCTGGGGCGGATGACGACGGCCGAGAAGATCGGCCAGATGCTCCAGCTCGACGCCCGCGACGACCTCGACGACCACGTGCTGCGCCGGCACGCGGGCTCGGTGCTGCACGCCTCGCCCGAGCGGGTGCTGCGTGCGCACGAGCTCACCGCACGCACGCGCCTGGGGATCCCGCTGCTGATCGCGGAGGACTGCATCCACGGCCACTCCTTCTTCGAGGGCGCCACGATCTTCCCCACCCAGCTGGGCATGGCCGCGACCTGGGACCCCGCGCTGCTCGAGCGGGTCGCGCGCGCGACGGCCGTCGAGGCCGCCGCGACCGGCATCCACTGGACGTTCTCGCCGGTGCTCTGCGTCGCCCGTGACCTGCGCTGGGGGCGGGTGGACGAGACGTTCGGCGAGGACCCGCACCTCATCGGCGAGCTCGCCTCGGCGATGGTGCGCGGCTACCAGGGCGACGGGCTCGCCGACCCGACGGCGATCCTCGCGAGCGCCAAGCACTTCGCGGGGTACTCCGAGACGCAGGGTGGGCGCGACGCGTCGGAGGCCGACCTCAGCCGTCGCAAGCTCCGCTCGTGGTTCCTGCCGCCGTTCGAGCGCGTCGCCCGCGAGGGGTGCCGCACGTTCATGCTCGGCTACCAGTCGATCGACGGCGTCCCGATCACCGTCAACGACTGGCTGCTCAACGACGTGCTGCGCGGCGAGTGGGGCTACACCGGCACCCTCGTGACCGACTGGGACAACGTGGGCCGCATGGTCTGGGAGCAGCGTGTGCAGCCCGACCACGCGCACGCTGCGGCCGCCGCCGTGCGCGCCGGCAACGACATGATCATGACGACGCCGCGCTTCTTCGAGGGTGCGCTCGAGGCGGTCGAGAGCGGCCTGCTCGCCGAGCACGCGTTCGACGAGGCCGTGCGGCGCATCCTGACCCTCAAGGTCGAGCTCGGGCTGTTCGAGGACCCGCGCCGCCCGTCGGGCGAGCGCATCGACGCGGTGCTCGGGACGCACGGCGACCTCAATCTCGAGGTCGCGCGTCGCTCCGTGGTGCTGCTCGAGAACGACGGCGTGCTCCCGCTCGCGGGAGGACTCACTGCGGGTGCCGACGGGCGTGCCGTGGCCGAGCCCGGGGGCAGGCCGGCCCGGGTCGCCGTCGTCGGACCGCTCGCCGACGACGCGCAGACCCAGCTCGGCGACTGGGCCGGCAGCTCGGGCCAGGCCGGGTGGATCCCCGACGGTCACCCGCGCGCGATGATCACGACGGTGCTCGACGGCGTCCGGGCGCACGTGCCGGCGGACTGGACCGTCACGTACGAGCAGGGCGCCCAGATCCTCACGCTCGAGACGCACCCCGAGGGCGAGCGGTTCCCGGACGGGCAGCCGCGTCCGTGCGTCGTCACCCCTGCCCCGGTGGACGAGGCCGCGATCGACCGGGCTGTGGCCGCCGCGCGCGAGGCCGACTACGTGGTCGCCGTGGTGGGCGACCGGATCGAGCTCGTGGGGGAGGGGCGCTCGACGGCGACCCTCGAGCTGCTGGGCGGCCAGGTCGCGCTGCTCGAGGCGCTCGCGGCGACGGGCACCCCCCTGGTCGTGGTGCTGCTCGCGTCCAAGCCCCTGGTGCTGCCGCGGGTCGCCCTCGAGGCCTCCGCCCTGGTGTGGGTCGCGAACCCCGGGATGGCGGGCGGACGGGCGATCGCCGAGGTGCTCCTCGGGCTCGTCGAGCCCTCGGGCCGGCTGCCGCTCTCGTTCGCCCGGCACGTCGGTCAGCAGCCGACGTACTACAACCAGATCCGCGGCCAGCACGGCGACCGCTACGCCGACCTCACCCAGCGTCCGGCCTTCGCCTTCGGTCAGGGGCTGTCCTACACGACCGTCGAGTACCGGGACCTGCGCGTCCTCGGGTCCCCCGTGAGGCCGACGGACGAGCTGGAGGCCGAGGTGACGGTCGTCAACACGGGCTCGCGCCCCGCCCGCGAGACCGTGCAGGTCTACGTGAGCGACGACGTCACCTCGGTCAGCTGGGCGGAGCAGGAGCTCAAGGAGTTCCTCCAGGTCGAGCTGGCTCCGGGACAGGAGAGGCGGCTGCGGATCCGGCTCCCGGTCGCCGCGTGCACCGTGGTCGACGCCGCCGGGAGTCGCGTGGTCGAGCCGGGTGACTTCGAGCTGCGGGTCGGCTCGTCCTCCCGCGCGCAGGACCAGCTGCGGGCGGGCTTCGTCGTCGTCCCCTGACGAGGCCGCCGCCCGCGTGCCCGGCGCGCGCGGAGCCGGCCCTGCTCGCCTCCCGTCCACGTGCCCTGTCGTTCTGCTCACCAAAGGGCTTGTTCCGGCCGATACTTCTTCTGGAGGACGACAAGGGCAAACCCGTCGCGAGGCGGGGACGCAAAGCCACGGGACCTACGAGGTCAGCCGGGCCGCCGAACGAGGGACGGACCACATGAGCAGCGAGTGCCCCGAGATCGTGGGCGAGAAGTTCCGCATCTGGCTCCGGCCGGACGGCGTGTGCGAGATCGTGTGGGCACCGCACGTCCCGTCGGGGCTCGAGGACGCCATCGCGACGATCAAGGCGATGGCCGAGCTCACCGGTGGTCGCCGCGCGCCGCTCCTCGTGCACACGACCGACGCCGGCCCGCAGGACAGGGCTGCGCGGATGGAGTTCGTCCGCGATCAGGGCGTCGTGTCCGCCGTCGCGCTCATCGTCGGGAACCCGCTCAGCCGGATGATGGCGACGTTCTTCATCAACGTGAGCCGGCCCGAGGTCCCCATCCGGTTGTTCGAGGACGAGGCCGCCGCTGTCGCGTGGCTGAAGGAGCACCTGGTGTGACCACCGAGGTGCCCCCGGGCCCCGGAGGCGCGGAGTTCGAGCGCCGCCTCGAGGAGGTCGTGAGCGCGATCCAGGAGTTCGCCGCCCTGCGGTTCGACGCCCGCGCCACGGTCGGTCCCGCGGGCGACATCGTCGACGCCGTCGCGGCCGGTGTGAACGCGCTCGGCGAGGAGCTCGAGGCGTCCTACGAGGAGCTCGAGCGTCGCGTCGCCGACCGTACGGCCGAGCTCGCGATCGCCACGCAGGAGCTCAGCCGACGCGCGCTGCACGACGACCTGACCGGGCTGGCGAACCGTGCGGCCTTCTGGGACCGGCTCGCCCACCGCCTGAACGTCGCCGACCGGCGCGGGACCGGGTTCGCGGTCCTGTTCCTCGACCTCGACCACTTCAAGACGGTCAACGACACCCTCGGCCACGCCGCCGGGGACCAGCTGCTCGTCGAGGTGGCCGGGCGCATCACCGCCGAGCTGAGGGCGGGCGACACCGCCGCTCGGGTCGGCGGGGACGAGTTCGTCGTCCTCCTGGACGAGGTCGCCTCCGGTGCGGCCGCGCTGGCCGTCGCCGAGCGCCTCAGCGAACGGTTGAGTGCCCCGCACGAGCTCGGCACCGTGGCGCACACCGTGACGAGCAGCATCGGCGTGGCCGTCGGCCCGGCCGGCTTCGCCACCTCCGACGCGATCCTCGCTGCGGCCGACGCCGCGATGTACGACGCGAAGCGCAGCGGCCGAGGCGCGTGCGTCCTCCACGGCGCCGACCCCCGCGGGCGGACGTCCGACGTCGGCTGAGGCCGCGTCCGAGCGGCCCGCGCCGTCACCTCACGCCGGCGCCGGGCCCGTGCTCTCCCGCACCGTCAACGACGTCGCGAGCTCGACGTGCCGCGACGCCGGGTGCCGGCCCTCCGCCATCGCGAGCGCGGTCTCGACCGCCATCCGGCCCATGCCCTCGAGGTGCTGGTGCACCGTGGTCAGCGGCGGCGTCGTCCACGCCGCCTGGGGGGTGTCGTCGAAGCCCGTGACGCTGAGCTGCTCCGGCACGCGGATGCCGAGCGCGTGCGCCGTGGCGAGCACGCCGACCGCGATCTCGTCGTCGGCGGCCATGATCGCCGTGGGTGGGTCGGCCGCGGTGAGCAGGTCACGCGCGTGCCGGGCGCCCGTGGCCACCTCGAACTGGTCGGCCCGGATGAGCGCGGGGTCGACCTCGAGGCCGGCGGCGTCGAGCGCCGCCTGGTAGCCGTAGAGCCGGTCGCGCGCGGCGACCGACCCCTCGGGCCCGCCGATCCAGGCGATGCGCCGGTGGCCGAGGCCGACGAGATGCTCGGTCGCGGTGCGCGCGCCGGCCCAGTTGCTCGAGCCGACGCTCACCATGCGGCGGTGCCGCGTGTCCACGGGGTCGACGATGATCACGGGCAGGTTCGCGTCGCTCGCGGCGTGGATGAGCTCGTTCGGCCGCGACAGGGTGAGCCCGATGATGCCGACGACGCCGACGGCGCGCTGGTCGGCCACCCACTCGCGGGCGACCACGCGCTCGGTGCGCGTGGCCCGCTCGGGGGCCAGCCGCGTGATGAGGTCGACGCCCTGGTCGGTGGCCGAGGCCAGCACGCCCTGGAGCACGCCGAGGATGTACGGCGACGCCGGGATGTCGAAGACGACGGCGAGCGCGCGCCGGTCCGGAGCGGCCAGGGACGCCGTCGTCGGCCGGTAGCCGAGCTCCGCGACGGCGGCGAGGACGCGCTCGCGGGTCTCGGCCGCGACGTCCTGCCGGCCGTTGAGGGCCTTGGAGACGGTCGCCTTGGAGACGCCGGCTGCCGCGGCGATGTCCGAGAGCGTGGGCCGCTGCCGGACCGGGTCACGCGACATGGATCTCCCTGGGTCGAAACTGTTTCGCTCACCTGTGTGCCGAGCGGCCCGCAAGATCGAGTTGCGTGCAAGGACTAGCCAACTTCCGTGCAGCGCTCTACGCTCAACCCACGATACACGTTTCGAAACAGTTTCGGAACCCTGGGTGCTGCACTGGTGCCACCCCGCCGACCAACGGAGGTCTGGATGTCTGCGGACGCGTCGCCGTCAACGCTACTGATCGATGGTCGTCCCTCGGCCGATCGGGTGCTGCGACACGTCTGGAACGAGTGCGTCGGCGCGGGTCGGGCCAACGAGGCGCTGCGCGTCGACTGGCAGAGCCACTTCCGCGAGGCGGTCGAGGTGCTCGGCGCCCGCTACGTGCGCTTCCACGGCGTCTTCCACGACGACATGTTCGTCTACCGCGCCTCCAACGGCGGCGGCTTCGGCCCGCCGACCCCGCTCCCGACGCCCGTCTACACCTACGCCTACGTCGACAAGGTGTTCGACGCGATCCTCGCCACCGGGGCCCGCCCGTTCGTCGAGCTGGGCTTCATGCCCCGCGAGCTCGCGACGCAGACGGAGACCCTCTTCTGGTGGAAGGCGCACTGCAGCCCGCCCACCGACATGGGTGCGTGGGTCGAGCTCGTCACCACGACGGTCCGCCATTGGATCGACCGGTACGGGCTCGACGAGGTGCGCCGGTGGCCGTTCGAGGTGTGGAACGAGCCGAACCTCGTGCCGCACTTCTGGACGGGCACGCGCACCGAGTACTTCGAGCTGTACGAGGCGACCGCCCGGGCCATCAAGGGCATCGACCCCGGGCTCAAGGTCGGC
Organism: uncultured Actinotalea sp.; assembly: GCA_963521045.1. GTDB lineage: Bacteria > Actinomycetota > Actinomycetes > Actinomycetales > Cellulomonadaceae > Actinotalea. The sequence continues at coordinate 4,605 of CAUQTR010000001.1, read as the reverse complement.
GGCCCGTCGTCGTCCGTGTTCGTCCCCGACGCGCGGTACGACGGCGAGTACCAGGACCGGTCGGTCGAGGCGGCCACCGCCGAGGCGCCGGACCCGGACGTGCTGCCCTGGAAGCCGGTGTGGATCACCGAGCTCATCGACTACTGCGCCGAGCGGGGCCTGCCGATCGACTTCCTCTCCACGCACCTGTACCCGACGGACTACGCGTTCGACACCCAGGGCGTGGGCCGGCCGATCAGCCGCAACCGCGACGCGACGATGAACGACCTCGAGACGCTGCGCAAGATCATCGCCGCGAGCCCGTACCCGGACGCCGCGCTGCACATCACCGAGTGGTCCACCTCGCCGTCGAGCCGTGACCACATGCACGACACGGTGTTCGCCGCGACATACATCACGCGCGCGTTCCTGCAGTGCCACGACCTGGCGGACTCGATCTCCTACTGGACGTTCACCGACGTCTTCGAGGAGGGCGGCGGGGGCATCGGGCCGTTCCACGGCGGCTTCGGCTTCGTCAACGAGCAGGGCATCCACAAGCCCACGTTCCACGCGATGGCGATGCTCCACCGCCTCGGCCCGACGATCGCGCTCCAGACGGAGCACGGCGTCATCACGCGCACCGCCGACGACGCCGTCGCGGCCGTCTTCTTCAACTACCCGGACTCCATGGGCATGCGGTCGGTCGGCGGCGCGAACGGCTACGCCGACGCCCGCCGCCACGCGGGCGAGGGCCCCGCCCGCCGCATCACGCACTCCGTCGCCGGGCTGCAGCCGGGTGCGACCTACGTCGTCGAGGTGCTCGACCAGGAGCACGGCAACGTCGCGGAGGAGTGGCACCGCCGCGGCGAGCCGCTCAACCTCTCGCGCCAGGACGTCGTCGACCTCACGAGGGTCGCCGACGACCTCGACCGCCGGACCCTCACGGTCGACGCCGGCGGCGTCCTGGAGATCGACCTCGAGCTGGCCCCCTGGGCCGTCGCGTCGATCGCGCGCACGGGCACGCAGCACTGAGCACGCAGCACTGAGCACGCACCGAACCCCACCCAAGGAAACTCGAAAGGACCTCACCGATGAGGATCACCCAGAAGTTCGCGGGCGCAGCAGCCTTCTCTGCCGTGGCTGCTCTCACGCTCGCCGCGTGCGGCGGCGGGGGCGGCGGGACGGCCGAGGAGCCGAGCGAGGACAACAAGCCCGACGAGCTCACCGTCGCGGCGTGGATGGACTTCCCGCAGGAGCTGCTCGACTCCTTCGAGGAGGAGCACGGCATCGAGATCGTCGTGAACTCGTTCCCCGACGGCGCCTCGGCCCAGACGGTCCTGCGCAACGGCCTGTCCGCCGACGGTGCCGGCCTCTCGGACGTCCACCTCGTCGAGCTCGACTGGTGGACCGAGATGATGGCCGTGCCCGAGGACTGGGTAGCGCTCCCCGAGGTCCCGGACCGCTGGGTCGACTGGAAGGTCGACCAGGGTTCGGTCGACGGCACGATCACCGGCTACGGCACCGACATCGGCCCGCTCGCCATCGCCTTCAACCAGGACATGACCACGGCCGCAGGCGTGGCCACGGACCCGGAGTCCCTCGGCGAGTTCATCGGGGGCGAGGACGCGACCTGGCAGTCGTTCCTCGACGCCGGCCGCGCCTACGTCGAGACCAGCGACAACTACTTCATCGACTCGCTGACCAACGCCTTCCAGGCCTCGATCAACCTGCTGCCGGCCGCCTTCGAGGACCCGGAGTCGGGTGCGCCGTACGCGCTGGCCGAGAACGAGGAGGTCAAGGAGCTCTTCATGATGTTCGCCGAGGCCGCCGAGGACGGCGTCTCCGCGGGCATCGCCATCGGTCACGCCGACTGGGGCGCCGGCTTCCAGAACCAGCAGTGGGCGACCGTGGTCACCCCGGCGTGGATGACCGGCATCATCGCCGAGAACGCCGCGGGCATCGAGGGCTGGCGCATCGCCAGCACGTTCCCCGAGGGCGGCGGCAACTGGGGCGGCTCGTTCTTCGCCGTCCCGGCCACGGGCGAGAGCACCGAGTGGGCGGTCAAGCTCGCCGACCACCTGACGTCGGCCGACGCCGCGATCGCGTGGTTCAACACGACCGGCCAGTTCCCCTCGCAGCTCGAGGCCATGGAGAGCCCGGAGATCGCCGAGGCGGAGAACGAGTTCTACGGCGACCAGCGCGTGGGCCAGATCTACGGCGAGCTCGCCGCGGCCGCCGGCGACTCGGCGGCGGGCGGCTTCCGCGGCGAGAACTTCGCGGGCATCCAGACGCTCGTCACCGACGGCATCCGGCTCGTCGAGTCGGGTGGCGCCACGCCCCAGGAGGCCTGGGAGTCCGTCGTCGCCGACTTCGACGCCCTCGGGTTCGAGACCGCCGGCTGATCCCCTGACGCGGCCGGTCCTCGGAGCCTCCGGGGACCGGCCGGCGCCGGGCCTGCGGCGCAGAGCGCTGACATCGCGGCAGGCCCGGCGCACCCCAGCGTCACCACGAGCTCCACGGAAGGCGCCACCCATGGCATCGAACTCAGCGGCACCCCGCGTCGCGCGGCGCGTGGGGTGGGGGCAGCGGATGTCCCGGTGGGACATCAAGGTCTCGCCCTACCTGTACATCTCGCCGTTCTTCGTCCTCTTCGCGCTCTTCGGCGCGTTCCCGCTCCTGTTCAACGTCGTCGTCGCGGTCCACGACTGGCACCGCCGCGCCGGCATGGGCGACTTCGTGGGGGTCGACAACTTCGTCTGGGTGCTGCGCCAGCCGCTGTTCTGGCGCTCGCTCGAGAACACGTTCTCGATCTTCCTGTGGGGCGGGATCCCGCAGCTCGTGCTCGCGCTGCTCATCGCGGCGATCCTCGACCAGAACCTGCGCGCCCGGACCTTCTGGCGCATGAGCGTGCTGGTCCCGTTCGTCGTGATGCCCGTGGCCACGGCGATGATCTTCGGTCAGGTGTTCGGCCAGTTCGGCCTCCTGGTGCCCAACCTCCAGGACCTGGGCCTGCTGGACCACGTCGACTCGCCGTTCTTCCAGGACCGCCTGCTCTCGCACATGGCGATCGGCTCGATGGTCGTGTTCCGCTGGACCGGCTACAACTCGCTCATCCTGCTCGCCGCGATGCAGGCGGTGCCGCGCGAGCTCTACGAGGCCTCCACGGTCGACGGTGCGAGCCGCGTGCGCCAGTTCTTCTCGGTGACCATCCCGAGCATCCGCCCCACGATGATCTTCGTCATCCTCACCATGACCATCGGCGGCCTGCAGATCTTCGACGAGGCCCGCATGTTCGACGGCGGCGGCACGGGCGGCGGCAAGGGCGGCGCCGACAACCAGTGGACCACCGTCGTGCTCTACCTGTACGAGCTCGGCTTCGGCGACTGGCAGGACCGCCTCGGCCAGGCCGCGGCCGTGGGCTGGATCTTCGCGCTCGTCATCATGATCTTCTCCCTGGTCAACTTCCTGCTCACCCGGTCCATCTCGTCGTCGTCCGCGCGGACGAGCCGGGTCTCGCGGGCCCAGCACAACGCCGCCGTCGCGCGGGCACGGGCCGCTGCCGCGCAGCCGCGGAGCCCAGCGCCCGGCACGGCGCCCGCCACGGCCTCGGGAACGACGACGTCCCACGACCCGGGCGCGGCGGACGCCGCCCGCCTCGAGGAAGGAGCGAAGCGATGAGCACGGGCTTCATCGAGAACACGGCCGGCCGGGGCGCCGTGCGGTACGCGCGCAGGCGCGCGGCGAAGGGCAGGCCCGTCCAGGGGCACAACCCCTCGACCCGCAGGCCGGGCGGGCTCACCTACGTGCTCCTCACGGTCGTCTTCGTCGTGTCCGTCTTCCCGCTGTACGCCGCGGCGATGTACGGCTCGTCGAGCACCCAGGAGATCTCGCGCGCCGTCGGCACCCTGCCGGCGTGGCTGCCGACCCTCACGCTGCTCGACAACTTCGGCGCGGTGCTCTCGGCGTCGCAGTTCAACTTCTGGATGGCGTTCGCCAACTCCGTGCTCGTCGCCGTCGCGGTGAGCGCGTCGACGGTGTTCTTCTCGACGCTCGCGGGCTTCAGCTTCGCGAAGCTGAGCTTCCGCGGCCGCAAGGCGCTCTACCTCACGGTGATCGCCACGCTGGCGATCCCGGCGCAGGTCGGCACCATCCCGATGTTCGTCATGATGAACGACCTCGGCTGGATCGACTCGCTGCTCGCGCTGACGGTCCCCGGCCTGGTCGGCGCCTTCGGCGTCTTCTGGATGACGCAGTACCTCGAGGAGGCGCTGCCGTTCGAGCTCGTCGAGGCGGCGCGCGTCGACGGGGCCTCGCTGTTCCGCACGTTCTGGTCGATCGCGCTGCCCGCCGCGCGACCGGCCGCGGCGACGCTCGCGCTCTTCACGTTCGTCGGCTCGTGGAACAGCTTCTTCTGGCCGGCCGTGGTGATGCGCTCGCAGCTGACGATGCCCCTGGTCATCCCGCAGCTGCGGGGCGCGTTCACGACGGACACCGGCCTGGTGATGTCCGGGGTGTTCCTCGTCGCCGCGCCGCTGCTCATCGTCTTCGTCTTCGCCGGCAAGCAGCTCGTCGCGGGCGTCATGGCGGGAGCGGTCAAGGGCTGAGGTCGCGCCGGCGGCCCCGCCC